>JAPHUU010000093.1 GCA_026193555.1 Rhodanobacter sp. | reverse complement strand
GGCAAGCGCAAGGTACTCAACATCTTCCCCAGCATCGACACCGGCGTATGCGCCGCGTCGGTGCGCCGCTTCAACGAACTGGCGGGCAAACTGGCCAATGCGGTGGTGCTGTGTATCTCGGCGGATCTGCCGTTTGCCCAGGCGCGCTTCTGCGGCGCCGAGGGGCTGGATCACGTGGTGACCCTGTCGACCCTGCGTGGCGGCGATTTCCTGCATGACTACGGTGTGGCGATCGCCAGCGGTCCGCTGGCCGGCTTGGCGGCGCGCGCGGTGCTGGTGCTGGATGAACACGACAAGGTGATCCACGCGCAGATGGTGGGCGAGATCACCGAGGAACCGGATTACGACGCGGCGCTTGCCGCGCTGGCCTGAGCAATCATCCCGCAGGGTCCGCTGGCCGGTCAGGCGCAGCGATCTCGCCGGATGCGTTCACTTGATGCGGTCGATCAGAGGGTGATGCCCATGATCGGTATGCCAAGGGCACTGGCACGCGGTTGAATTCCCAAGCCGTGCTGCAGGCTGCGGCCGATCCGCTGCGCAGTGGCGACCAGCTGCAGCGCGGCGGATTCCTCCAGTACTTCGTTGCAGGTGGCTTGCCACAACTCCAGCCAGTAGCCGAAATGTTCGGCGCGGATCGGATGGGGTCGGTGCGCGTCCATCGGCTGTCCACGATAGCTGCCGGCACCCAGTGCCACCGAGCTCCAGAACGAAACGAGGACGCGTTTGTGCGCATCCCAGTCGTCCACCGCATCGGCAAAGATCGGACCGAGCGTCGGGTCGATTCGCACCTTGTCGTAGAAGCGATCGACCACTAGTGCAATGGACGGCTCGTCGAGCAGGCTGTCGCGCATGGCGGTCCTTGGCAGGCACAAACGCGAACGCGACGCCATCGGTGATGGCGTCGCGTTCCATGGGGTCGATTTACTTGAGGACGATGGCGCCCCTCATCAGTGAAGCGTGGCCGGGGCAGGTGCAGAAGAAGCTGTACGTCACGCCGGGCTTGAATGCCGACACCTTGAACGTGGTGGAGGCAGTCTCGCCACCGCCGATCAGCTTGGTGTGGGCGATTACGCGGTTGTCGTTCGGCTTCACGTAGTCGTCGTCGAGACCGGCCGTGGCGCCATCATTGATGATGGACTCTTCGTCTGCCTTGGGGGCGATCACCACGTTGTGGCCCATCACCGAGCGAGGCATGCTGCCGACATTGTCGAGCGTCACGGTGAAGGTCGTGCAGGTCTTGGGCACCTGGATGGACGACTTGTTGAAGCGCAACATGTCGTTGCCCTGTACCGTCGTCGAGCAGCCAGTGGCTGCCCAGGTGGGGGCGGCGACGAGGCCGAGCAGCATCAGGGCGAAGATTTGAAGTTTCATGGGGTGTCTCCAGTGGGGTTCGAATGGCTTGCTGGAGAAGATATAGAGTTCGCATCGGCCGGAAATTGATCCAAGTCATCTAGCAGCGGAAGGATGCCCGGGCTGTCCAGGTCGTCGAACTGCTGGTGATTGACCGCCCAGAAGAAAAAAACCACCGCCACCAGCACCACCAGCAGCGTGACCGGGATCAGCACGAGCAGGATGTTCATGCCGGGGACGTCGCTGGAAATGGCGCAGTGGCGCGGCCTACGCGCAGTGCGTTGAGGATCACTGCCAGCGAGCTAGCCGACATTCCGATCGCCGCCAGCCACGGCGGTACCAGGCCAAGGGCGGCAAATGGAACGGCGCACAGGTTGTAAATCAGGGCGCTGTGTCGACTCGACGCGGCAATCTGCCGCACCTGCGTGGCGATCGTTTTTGCGGCGATCAGCCCGTCCAGGCGACTGTTCACCAGCAGCAGGTCCGCATGCGCCTGCGCCAGGTCGGTGCCGCTGGCCAGTGCGACCGATACATCGGCACCGGCCAGCACCGGTGCGTCGTTGCTGCCATCACCGATGGCCAGGGTCACCTTGCCCTCGGCCCGGGCCGCCTGCAGCAGGGCAAGTTTGCCGGCCGGGCTCAGGCGCGCATGCCATGTCGCGATGCCAAGCTGCCGGGCCGCCGCACTGACCCGGCTGTCCTCATCGCCGCTGGCAATGACCAGGCTGACCCCGGCGGCGCGCAGATGATCAACCATGGCCAGCGCACCTTCGCGCAAGCGTTCGTCGAGCGGGAACAGCGCGAGCGCGCCGGAGGCATCCGCCAAGACCATGGTGTCCTGCATGTCGGCGCTGTGCTCCTCGCTGCACCCTTCCATGGCGAACGCAGGCTGTCCCAGGCGCAGGATGCGGCCGTCGACCTCGCCCGTGATGCCATGCCCAGCGATGACCTGGACGTTCTGCGCGCGGGGAATGCCATCCAGACGTGCCGCGCCGAGGGTCAGTGCGCGGGCCAGTGGATGCGAGCTCTCCTGCGCCAGCGCCGCGGCGAGGCGCAGGACATCCTCGCGCGATGCGTTGCGCAGCGGCGTGATGGCATCGACGTCCAGATGCGGCACGGTGAGGGTCCCGGTCTTGTCCAGCAGTACATAGTCGACGGCGGGGAGGATGGCCAGCGCGTTGCTTCCGGTGACCAGTACGCCGCATCGGGCGAGTGCGCCGAATGCGCGCGTGCGGGTGGCTGGCGGAGTCAGCGCATAGGCACAGGGGCAGGCCACCACCAGTACCGCTACCGCCGCCTCGAACGCTCCGGCCGGGTCGATCAGCAGCCAGCCCAGCGCGGTGAGCGAGACCAGCAGCAGGATGCGCAGGACGAAGCGGGACACCTCCCGGTGATTGTCCGCCACGATGCTACCGCGAGCCTGTCGTGCATGCCTGGTCAGCGCGCCGAGCCGGGCCACCGTGGTGTGATCGCCGCTCTGCTCGACGCGAAGCCGCGCCGGCCCGGTCAGCAGCACGCTGCCGGCGACCAGCCGCTCGCCGCGCCGGCGGGTCAGTGGTCGCGATTCGCCGGACAGCCGGGCCTCGTCGACCTGTACTTCGATGCTTTCCAGCATGCCGTCGGCGGGCACGATGCCGCCCTCGGCCACCAGCACCCGGTCACCGGCAAGCAGGGTGATCGCGGCAACGGTTTCCACCCGGCCATCATCACCAAGCCGGTCGGCCAGCAGGGGAGTGGCATCCATCGTGGCATCGCCCTGTGCCGTGCTGCTGTGCCGTGCCCTCATCTCGATGTATCGACCGAGCAGCAGCAGGAACACGAACATGCTCACCGAATCAAAATAGATCTCGCCGCTGCCGCGCAGCGTGTTCAGCGTGCTGGCGAGAAATACCAATGCCACGGCGAGCGCTACCGGCACATCGCTACCGAGCCGGTGGTCGCGCAACTCGCGCACGGCGCCAGCGAAGAACGGCTGTGCCGAATACAGCACCAGCGGCACGGTGGTGATCAGTCCCAGCCAGCGGAACAGGTTGCGGGTGCTGAAGTCGACAAAGTCGACCACGCCGATGTAGATCACGAACGCATAGGTCATCACCTGCATCGCGCACATGCCGGCGACCAGCAGGCGCTTCAGCGCGTCGTGCATTTCCACGGCGCGGGCGTCGTCGATGCTGTCGTGGTGCAGCGGTTGCGCCGGGCAGTGCGCCGCGGCGAAGGTTTCAAGCAGGCGCGGCAGTGCACTCAGTTGGGCGTCCCACACCACGCGCACGCGTTGTGCGCGACGGTCGATGGCGACGCGCTGCACGCCCGGCAGCGCATGCAGCATCTGCTCCAGCCGCAACACCGTGCGTGCGTCGTGCAGCGTCGTTACCCGCAGCGCGACTTCGCTGCGCCCGTCGTGGCGACTGCGCAATACCTGGGCGGCGAGTTGCGGATGGGCCCACGCCGCGTGCGTGCTCATGATCCCGGGTCAGGCGGTGGGCCCGATGAACTGTGTGCGCCCACCGGTACGCCGAATACCGTGTGGGCGGTATCCAGCGGGGTATCGGCGTGGCGTACGCCGAGAACGATCATCCATACACAGCCAGCCAGCGAGCCGATGAATACCAGCGCCCCCAGCCACAGCACAGGTTGCCGGTGCCAGCTTGGTCGGGGCGCTTGCGGGGTCACTGGCGGCCAGCATCGTCGGCGTGTGAGAAGTGGTAGACGTAAGCCGCCAGCACACGAATCTGGTCCTCGGACAGACGGGGGCTCCAGGCGGGCATGTGACCCTGGCGACCGCCGCCGATGGTGGTCTCGATGTTCGCCACGCTGCCGCCGTGCAGCCAGATGTGATCCGTCAGGTTGGGTGCACCGAGGGCCTGATTGCCCTTGCCGTCGGGGCCATGGCAGGCGGCACAGGTGGCGAACAACGGCTTGGCGGCGGCGGCCCTGGCGGCATCGTGCGGTGAGCCGGACAGGCTCAACACGTACTGCGCGAGGTTCTTCACGTTGTCCTCGCCCAGGCTTGCCCATGGCGGCATCACACCGCTGCGACCGTCATGGATCGACGAGGTGATCGCCTTGCCGTCACCGCCATACAGCCAGTCGTTGTCGGTGAGGTCGGGGGCGCCCACCAGCACGTTGCCCTTGCCCGCACGGCCGTGGCAGGCCGCACAGTTGTCATCGAACAGAACCCTGCCCATCTGCTGCGCGGCGGGATCATGCGCCAGTTGTTCGACCGGGTACATCTGGAAGCGTTTCAGCATCTCATCGAGGTTGACGTTGTTGGCGGCGACATCACGCGCCAGCTGGGCATGCGAGGTCCAGCCAAGGGTGCCCTTGTGGTTGCCGAAACCGGGGTACAGCGTCAGGTACGTGGCGCCGGCGACGAAGGCGCCGGCGGACAGCAGCAGCCACCAGCGCGGCAGCCGGCGGACGCCCTCGCGCAGCACGCCATGCGCCCAGACGTGGCCGCTGGTGCCATCGGGCATGGTCGGAATCTTTGCTCGCGGCGCCCACCAGAACAGGAACAGTGCCGCGCTCAGATTGAGCACGATCAACGACATGACCCACCACGACCAGAACGTGCTCATGAGCGGTCTCCTTTCGCGTTGACGCGTGTCTCGATGTCAGCATCCTCGTCCTCCAGCGGCAGTTGCGCCATGCGGTCGAAGACCGGCTTGTGGCGCTTGCGCCAGGCCCAGACCCAGATGCCGATGAAGATCGTCATCATCATCACGATGATGACGCCGGCGACGTGACCCCAGGTGCTGCTCATGGCGCACCTCCGTCGGTGGCCTGCGTCCCTTTCATCGAGGTCGGCTCGTTCTTCACGCCCAGTCCCTGCAGATAGGCGATCAGCGCGTCCATCTCGGTCTTGTCCTTGACCGCCGCCGGTGCCGCGGCAATTTCGGCGTCGCTGTACGGATCGCCCAGCCTGCGCAGGGTACGCATTTTGGCCTGGATCAGGTCGGGATCGATTTTCTTGTCCAGCAACCACGGGTAGCCGGGCATGTTGGACTGCGGCACGACCTGGCGGGGATTCATCATGTGCAGCACATGCCATTGGTCGGAGTACTTGCCGCCGACGCGTGCCAGATCCGGTCCGGTGCGCTTGGAGCCCCACTGGAAGGGGCGATCGTAGACCGACTCGGCGGCCGTGGAATAGTGGCCGTAACGTTCGGTTTCGGCACGCAGTGCACGGATCATCTGCGAGTGGCACAGGTAGCAACCCTCACGTACGTAGATGTCCCGCCCGGCCAGGCGCAGTGCATCGTAGGGCTGCACGCCGGGTGGCGCCTTCACCGCATGGGCCTCCATGAACAGCGGAGTGATCTCCGCCAGGCCGCCGATCGACACGAAGACGGCGATCAGGACGCCGAGCAGGCCGGCATGTTTCTCGATTGCTTCGAAATGCTTGAATGCCATGATCGGGTCCTCAGCCTGCGGCCGGCAGCGGGGCGGGCACCTGGAGCGGTTCGGGCTCCGGGACCGGTACCGGGATCGGCTTGATCAGCCTGGCACGCGCATCGGCGGCGGTGTACCAGAGGTTCCACGCCATCACCACCATGCCCGACAGGATCAGCAACCCGCCCATCCAGCGGATCAGGTACATCGGCTTGATCGCGATCAGGCTGTCGAGGAATGCGTAGGTGAGCGAGCCGTCCGGCTGGGTCGCTCGCCACATCAGGCCTTCGGTGACGCCGGCGACCCACATCGAGCAGATGTACATCAGCGTGCCCAGCATGTGCAGCCAGAAATGCACTTCCATGCCGCGGTGCGAGTACATCGCGGGACGGCCCAGCGCGCGGGGCGCCATCGCATAGAGCGAGCCGATCGTGATCATCGCCACCCAGCCCAGTGCGCCCGAGTGCACATGGGCAATGGTCCAGTCGGTGTAGTGCGACAGCGAGTTCACCGTCTTGATCGCCATCATCGAGCCTTCGAAGGTCGCGGCGGCGTAGAACACCAGCGACATCACCATGAACTTCGCCGCGGGATCGTCCTTCAACCGGTGCCACGAGCCATTGAAGGTGAGCAGGCCGTTGGCTGCCGAACCCCAGCTGGGCATCAGCAGGATAAGCGAGAACGCCATGCCGACCGACTGCACCCAGTCGGGCAGGGCGGTGTACATCAGGTGGTGCGAGCCGGCCCACATGTAGACCGAGATCAGCGCCCAGAAGTTGACGATGGAGAAACGGTAGCTCCACAACGGCTGCTTGGCCTGGCGCGGCACGAAGTAATACATCATGCCGAGGAAGCCGGCGGTCAGGAAGAACGCCACCGCGTTGTGGCCGTACCACCACTGCACCATCGCGTCGACCACGCCGGAGTAGATCGGATAGGACTTCCACATCGAAACCGGCAGCGCCAGGTTGTTGACGATGTGCAGCAGACCGACGGCAATGATGAAGGCACCGTAGTACCAGTTCGCCACATAGATGTGCTTGATCCGTCGTCGCGCGAGGCTGGCAAAGAACACCACGCCGAAGCTCACCCACACCACCGCGATCAGGATGTCGATGAACCACTCCGGCTCGGCGTATTCCTTGCTCTGGGTGATGCCCAGCGGCATCGTGATCATTGCCAGCAGGCAGATCAGCTGCCAGCCCCAGAAGGTGAAGCCCGCCAGCCTGTCCAGTGCCAGTCGCGCATGGCCGGTGCGCTGGACCACGTAATAGCAGGTGCCCATCAGCGCCGAGCCGCCGAAGGCAAAGATCACCCCGAACGTATGATCCGGACGGATCCGGCTGAAGGTCAGCCAGGGGATGTTGAAGTTGAATACCGGCCACATCAACTCGGCGGCGGCATAGACACCAATCGCCATGCCGATGATGCCCCAGATGGCGGCGGCCATCAGGAACTGCCGCACGACCTTGTCGTTGTAGTACTCGGTATTTGGCATGACGCCCCCTGTGGTTTAGCCGCGTTATTTTGCAGATACGTTGAAACGGTGTCTTGATCTGGATCAATGCGCTGCGTCAATTTGCCCCAATGGATCATGCAGCGATCGGCGGCGCGACGCCACCGGGCATTTCCCATGAGTCGATGCGGCATGGGTGGTCCTGCCGCTCGGTGATCGGCGACGGGCTGAAGAACACAAAGAAAGCCGGGCTCGCGCCCGGCTTGTCCGTGACGGCCCGCGCGATATCCCGCACGGGCCGTGGTTTGCTGCGGAAAGCGGATGGATCAGCGGGCCACCACCCGCACCATCTCCAGACACTTGTTCGAATAGCCCCACTCATTGTCGTACCAGCTGACCAGCTTGACGAAGGTACTGTCCAGCGCGATGCCGGCCCCGGCATCGAACACCGAGGTGCAGGTCTCGCCGCGGAAATCGGTGGCAACCACCTTGTCCTCGGTGTAGCCGAGTACGCCCTTCAGCGCGCCCTCGCTCTGTGCCTTCATTTCCGCGCAGATCTCGGCGTAGCTGGCGTCCTTGTTCAGCTCGACGGTCAGGTCGACCACCGATACGTCCGAGGTCGGCACGCGGAAGCTCATGCCGGTGAGCTTCTTGTTGAGCTCGGGAATCACCACGCCGACCGCCTTGGCCGCGCCGGTGGACGAGGGGATGATGTTCTCCAGGATGCCGCGGCCGCCACGCCAGTCCTTGTTGGACGGGCCGTCGACGGTCTTCTGGGTGGCCGTGGCCGCATGCACGGTGGTCATCAGGCCGCGCTTGATGCCCCACTTGTCGTTGATCACTTTCGCGATCGGTGCCAGGCAGTTGGTGGTGCACGAGGCGTTGGAGACGATCGCCTCGCCCTTGTAGGTCTTGTCGTTCACGCCGAACACGAACATCGGCGTGTCGTCCTTGGAGGGAGCGGACAGGATCACCTTCTTCGCACCGGCATCAAGATGCTTCTGCGCGGAGACCTTGTCCAGGAACAGGCCGGTGGACTCGATCACCACGTCGGCGTGAACCTCGTTCCACTTCAATGCGGCCGGGTCGCGCTCCTGGGTCAGGCGGATCTTCTTGCCGTTGACCACCAGCTGGCCCGCTTCCACCTTCACGTCGCCATTGAAGCGGCCGTGCACCGAGTCGTAGCGCAGCATGTAGGCCAGGTAGTCGGGCTCGAGCAGATCGTTGATCGCGACGATCTCGATATCCTGGCCGAAGTTCTGCACCGCTGCGCGAAGCACGTTGCGACCGATGCGGCCGAAGCCGTTGATGCCGACCTTGATGGTCATGAGTGGGCGTCCTCCAGAGGGGTTGAAAACGAGACCGCGCCAAGCGGCCGGCAAAGAGCGAATTTTACCGCGATTCGTCGCCTTGCGCTCGCGCTCGCGCCGCGCGCGCCCCGACTACTGCAACGAAAGTAGGCGGCGACTGTGGCAGACTGCCCCGCACCTCTTGCCGGATCATCTGCATGCGCCGCATTCGACGTGTCGTCATCGCACTGCTTGCCGCCCTCGTCGTTGCACCGGCCCTCGCCTGGGGGCCGCTGGGCCACAGCGTGGTAGCCGAACTGGCCCAGCAGCATCTGAGTCCCTCGGCCGAGACCGAGGTCGAGCAATTGCTGGCGCCGGAGCACACCCGTTCGCTGGCCGACATCGCCAACTGGGCCGATCAGGTCCAGGACGATCCGGCGCGAGCATCGCTGTGGGCGCAGACCCGGAGCCAGCACTACATCAATTTCCATGCTGCCAACTGCGACTACGTGCCGCCGCGCGACTGTCGCGGCGGCCGATGCGTGGTCGCCGGGTTGCAGTACTACGTGAACATCCTGAGCGATCGCCGACAGCCGAGCGCCGCGCGACGGGAGGCACTGAAATTCGTGGTGCATCTTGTCGCCGACATCCATCAGCCGCTGCATGCCGGCTACCGCAACGACAAAGGCGGCAACACCTATCAGGTGCAGTTCGACGGCCAAGGCACTAACCTGCACAAGGTGTGGGACTCGGCGCTGCTGAATACCCGTGACCTGGACTGGCAGACCTACGCCCGGCGGCTGGACACGCCGGTTCCGGTGAGCTTGCCGTTGCCGATCGTGCCGCTGGACAACCCTTATGCCCAATGGGCCGAGGAGTCCTGCCGCATCACCGCCGCAACGGGCTTCTATCCGGCCGACCACAAGATCAGTCAGGCCTATGTCCACGCCGAACTTCCGGTTGCCGAACGGCGACTGCGCCAGGCCGGCAGGAGGCTGGCCGGTGTACTCAATCTTGCCTTGCGGGGATCCTCGGCGACTGCCGTGGGCAACCAGCAAGGTGTCCTCCCCTAGTGCTTCCAGGTTTAATTGATGACTACTGAATCTCCCACTGAATCCCCCTCACGCCGTACCAAGATCGTTGCCACCCTGGGTCCCGCTACCGACGCGCCGGGCATGCTGGAAAAGCTGATTGCCGAAGGTGTCGACGTGGTTCGCCTGAACCTGTCGCATGGCCACCCCGATGACCACCGCGCTCGCGCCAACGCCGTGCGCGCAGTGGCCACCGCCGCCGGCCGTGAAGTCGGCGTTCTGGCCGATCTGCAGGGGCCGAAGATCCGCATCGAGAAATTCGCCGACGGCCCGGTGCAACTGGCTGATGGCGACCATTTCGTGCTCGATTGCCGGCCCGATGTACCCGCCGGCGATAGCTCGCGGGTCGGCGTCAGCTACTACGGATTGCCGCAGGACGTGCACGCCGGCGATGTGCTGTTGCTGGACGACGGACTGATCTCGCTGAGCGTGCTGGAGGTGGTGGGT
>JAPHUU010000130.1 GCA_026193555.1 Rhodanobacter sp. | reverse complement strand
CGATCTGCGCCGGCAGTAGCGGCGCCACGAATTTCGCCTCCAGCACGCGCGCCAGCCGCTGCCCGCGCCACGCCCTGAGGGCCAGCGCCACCTGTTCGAGCAGCACCACGCCGGGTACCAGCGGTAGACCCGGGAAGTGTCCCGGCAGCGCCGGGTGCCCGCTGTCGATGCACAGCGCCTGCTCGAAGCCGTGCCCGGTCACGACAGGTCCGCCCGGTTGCCGCGCAGCAGCTGCGGCCAGTGGCGGGCCAGCTGCAACAACGTCTGGTGCAGACCGGGATGACGCAGATGGCGCAGCCGCCAGCGCCGATAGACGTACTCCAGCGGGAACGCGAGGGCGAGCAGCGCGTAGGAGCCGACATGCATCCACACCGTGGCCCAGCGATCGGGCAGCGACAACGGCGAGGCGAGGCCGAAGCGCGCCAGCAGTCCGGCGTGGTCCGCGCACAGCAGCAGCACGGTGAGCGCCACGGCCTGGGTACCCAGCAACAGGGTCCAGAACCAGGTGATCTGACGGGCGTAGCGTTCCACCCCGGGCTGTTGCAGGCGTTCGCGACCCTCGATTGCCACGATGAAACGCGCCACCAGCGGCTCGCGGGTGGCCAGCGAGCGCCCGAACCAGCAGGCCAGCAGCAGGTTGATCAACACCGGCACGGTCTCCAGCAACAGGCTGGCGAATCCCCGCCAGGACAGCAGCAGCAAGGCCGCCAGCAAGGCCAGCCAGCTCAGCCACGGGACGATCCGGCCGCGCATCAGCTGCGGCAGCATCACCACCGTCAGCAGCAGCAGCAATGCCAGCAGGGGAAATATCTCGCGGTGGGTCAATGCGCCGGCGATTGCCAACACGGGATACAGCAGCAGCAACGGAAGTCCGTAGCGCCGCGTCGCGCCTTCGGCAAGGGCAGGTGAAGAGGTACGGTTCATGCGGAATTTCATGTCGACGGTAGCGAATGTGCCAGCTTGCTCCTCGTCGCGGAAAAACATGTGACCAGACGGCGGGTGGCCAGCCGACGATTGCCCGGCAAAGTCAGTTCGCGCGTTGCTGTTCGACATGGGCGGACAGGCTGCGCAGGCTGGTGAAGATCTGCTGGTTGTCCGGATTGTCCGAACGCAGCTGAAAGCCGTAACGCTTGGACACGGCCAGCGCGATTTCCAGCGCATCGATCGAATCCAGACCCAGTTCGCCGCCGAACAAGGGGGCATCGGGGTCGATCTGCGATGGCGTGACCGTTTCCAGATTCAGGCATTCCACCATCATCGTGGCCAATTCGTGCTGCGCCGCAGTCTGCTCCACCATGCTCGATTCCATACCTGTAATGCATTGCCTCCCCCCGGCGGCAGTGGTCGCGGAGTGTAACATAGCGCCCTTGTCGTTCCCGGTTATACGCAATGATTCAGGGATTTGAACATCCTCTGCCCGACCCCATGCAGCGCCGTGCGCCGCGCATTTCCTACCGGATGGGCGACGCTGCCGACATTGTGAGGGAAGTCGGCACGCTGGCGGTGCTGGGCTTTGGCTCAGGGGTCACAGAGGTCGACGACCCACGCCACCTGCGGGTGCCGCTGGAGAGTTTCGACGCACCGGCGCCGATTGAGGTCTGGCAGGTCGACGGGCCGGTCAGCCAGGGCACGGTCGACGTGCTGCGCTGGGCCGCCGGCGCCGGCTGGCTGTTCGCCGCCATCGAACTGGATGAGCGCCATCACGGCGGACCCAGCGGCACCGCGCAACTGGCATACGAGCAGTTGCACCGTTTTGTCGGCAGCCGCAGCGAGCAGCACGTCATGCGCCTGTGGAACTATCTGGGCGCGATCAATCAGGGCGAGGACGACGCCGAGCGCTACAAGCAGTTCTGCGATGGTCGCGCCATCGGCATGGGCGACTTCTTTGCCGGCGGCTTTCCCGCCGCCACCGCGATCGGCCACAACGGTCCGCGGCACCTGCTGCAGGTCTATCTGCTCGCCTGCGACCAACCCGGCAGCCGGGTGGAGAACCCGCGCCAGATCAGCGCCTGGCGTTATCCACGCCAGTATGGCCGCACTCCACCCAGCTTCGCCCGCGCGATGAGCCTGCCGGCGCATGATGCGCTGGCCATTTCCGGCACCGCCGCGATCATCGGCCATGCCTCGGCGCATGAGGACGATCTGGAGGCGCAGCTCATTGAAACCCTGGCCAACCTCGAAGCCTTGCTGGCCAGCGCCGGCATGGCTGCCGGCTTCGACACCCAGTCACCGCTGAAAGCCTACGTCCGCCATCCCGGCGACGCCGCATACGTGCGGGAATTCCTGCAGCAGCGCCTGCCGGGTGTGCCGGTACTGCTGCTGCTCGGCGACATCTGCCGCAGCGAGCTGCTGGTGGAAATCGACGGTTGGCGCTACGCCTGAGAGCGCTGGCTGGCGCGCGCGATCCAGTCCCAGCCGAGCAGGGTGACACCCCATTGCGGGTAGACCGCATACAAGGTGTCGCTGACCGAGTGTGAGCGCGCGTCGATCGCCAGGAACACGTGCAGCATGTAGGCAACCGCGGCGAGGGTCACCAGCCAGCCAGCCACGGCGGCCGGGCGATGGCACCATCCCCACGGAATGAACCAGGTCTGTTTCATGTCACCTCTTCTATAAAACGACCCAGCCTGACAGCGGCAGCCGACCTATTTCGGCGCTTTTTGAGGCCGCTTCCAGCTGGGGAAGGTCTGCTGCCGGCCACGCGCCACGGTGAGTTCGCCGGGCGGTGCGTCGTGCGTGATCACCGAGCCCGCGCCGATCGTGGCCTGCGCGCCCACCGTCAGCGGCGCCACCAGGGCGCTGTTGGAACCGATGAAGGCACCGTCGCCGATCCGGGTGACGAACTTGTTGATGCCGTCGTAGTTGCAGGTGATGCTGCCGGCGCCGATGTTGACCCCACGACCGATCTCGGCGTCGCCAAGATAGCTGAGGTGGTTGGCCTTGCTGCCCTCGCCGATGCGGGTCTTCTTGATCTCGACGAAATTGCCGACATGCACGCCGCCGTCGAGTTCGGTGCCGGGACGCAAGCGTGCGAACGGGCCGATGGTGCAGGGTCCATGGGTAACCACGCCATCCAGATCGCAGTGCGATTGCACCTGCGTACCGCTGGCCAGCTGGACGTCCCGCAGCCGGGTGAAGGCACCGATGCGCACGTCGTCGCCAAGCAGCACGCGACCTTCCAGGATCACGTCGATATCCAGCTCGACATCACAACCGGCCTGCACCGTGCCGCGCACATCGATCCGTGCCGGATCGGCCAGCCGCACGCCGGCGTGCAGCAACGCGTGGGCGGCGCGGCGGCGATAGGCCGCTTCCAGCTCGGCCAGCTGCAGCGGATCGTTGGCGCCGGCGGCCTCGACCGGGTCGGTGCATTCGATGCTGATCGCCGCACGCGACTCTGCGGCGGCCATGCGAAAGATGTCGGTGAGGTAATACTCGCCCTGGGCGTTGTCGCGGTCGAGTCGGGCAATCCATCCACGCAGCGCGGTGGCCTCGGCAGCGAGGATGCCGGTGTTGACCAGGTTGATCGCCCGCTGGGCGTCGTCCGCATCCTTCTCCTCGACCACGGCGGAGATCGCGCCGTTGCCATCACACAGCACGCGACCATAGCCGCGCGGCGCTTCCAGGCGGGTGGTCAGGAGGCGCAGCACGCCAGCTTGGTGCACCAGCGTCTGCAGGGTCGCGAGCCGGGTCAGCGGCACGTCGCCATACAGCACCAGCACCTGTGCACCGTCGGGAATGTCGCCGAGCGCCTGCTCCACCGCATGACCCGTGCCCAGCCGTTCGGCCTGCAACACCCAGCGCAGGTCGGCCTGCCCGGCGAACGCGGCCTGCACCTGCTCGCCGCAATGACCATAGACCACGTGGATCGCGACCGGATCGAGCTCGCGCGCCGTGTCGATGACATGTGCCAGCAGCGGCCGGCCGGCCAGCGGCATCAGGACCTTGGCGCGGCGGGATTTCATCCGCGTGCCGGCACCGGCGGCGAGGATGATGACGTGCAGGGGGGTGTCTTGCATCGGTGTCTGCCTTGACGTATCTCGGTCGAAAAAGCATAGCAGCCGCATCCACCCGGCGGACGTCAGCCAAGGGTGTGCTGTTCCACCCGGCGAGACTGACCTGCCCCGGATCGGGAGCAACGGCGTGAATCGATGTCGTTCGCACACAAAAACGCCGGCACCAGGCCGGCGTTTTCATCGGTACCGGTGGGCGTCCGCAGCGGACGCGCTCGGTCAGTGCTTCAACGTCTTGCGCATCCGCTCCAGCGCCTGCAGCTGGGCGATCGCCTGAGCCAGCTTGGCCTGCGCCTCGGCAATTTCCATCGCATCGGTGCGATTGGCGAGCGCGTCCTCGGCGTCCTTCTTGGCGCGGTGTGCGGCAGCCTCATCCAGATCCGCGGCGCGTGCGGCAGTGTCGGCCAGCACGGTGACCACTTGCGGCTGCACTTCCAGCATGCCGCCGGACACATAGAATTGCTGACGCTCGCCGCTGACCAGCAGCACGTCGACGTGACCGGGCTTGAGTCGGGTGATCAGCGGCGCATGGCGCGGGGTGATGCCCAGCTCGCCCTGCTCGCCGGTGGCCACGACCATCGTCGCGTCACCGGAAAAGATCTCGGCCTCGGCACTGACGATATCGACGCGAATGGTATGGGTCATGGTATTTGTCTCGCTGTGCTCGACGGTAACGGGGAACGGGTAACGGG
>JAPHUU010000285.1 GCA_026193555.1 Rhodanobacter sp. | reverse complement strand
GGCCCCGCGCAGGGACCTCTTCGGACTGCTCGCACCTGCCGTCAGCGCCGACGAGATCGCCGCCACCGCGAGCATCCCCGGCCATCCGCAGGGCGAGGCAAAGAAGGCGCTGGGCGCGATGAAGCTCTGCATCGACTCCCTTGCCGCCGAGCTCGACTTGCCACCGGGCCTGCTGTGTCCGCGCAAGGCGCTGGAGGAATACGTGGTCACCGCCAAGTGGCCCGACCTGCTCGACGGCTGGCGCCGCGAGCTGTTGCACGACCGGCTCACCAACCTGCTGCCCGGCTGATCCAGTCCATCGCGCACGATCCGTACCCACGTGGCATCACCGCCACCAGGTCTTGGCGAACCCCGGCCTCGCTGCTAACATGGACCGCTTACGTGGGGCGGTAGCTCAGTTGGGAGAGCGTCGCGTTCGCAATGCGAAGGTCGTGGGTTCGATCCCCATCCGCTCCACCATGTGTGTATCCAGCAAGACCCAAGAAAGACCAAAACCCCGCCAAAAAGCGGGGTTTTTCTTGGCCTATCGTTCCATTGAGGTCGAAGGTCACCCATTGACTTCCAACACGTCCCGGGGGTACTTGCAGGGGTAACTACCTCACCGTTGAATGGGTTACCCTCCAAATCATGCCCTTGTCGGGCTCTACCCCGAATCCGAAGAACGCCGCTGAGCTAGCCGCCCTCCCCAAGCGCCATCGCCACGGCCCGCAGGCCAGCGGTGTAGTTCATCCGCAGGGCGGCCTCGGCCGCGGCCTCGGCATCACCGTCACCGAGAGGCTCGAAATCGGAGGACCAGCTCACTTCACTTTGCCCGCCCTCGGCCCGCACCTCAAGCCTGGAGCGACAGGCGTGCACCGGCAACGTGCCATCGACCAGCACATACGCATACCGGTAGATGGCGTCGTTGCGCGCCTCCAGACGTTCCACCACGCGCCCCCCATCGGCGTAGTGCAGGGTGCGGATCCGCCCCTCCCACGACAAATCCAGCCGCTGCACCTGCGGGTGCCAGCGATGGAGTCCGCCGAAATCACCGATCAGAGCCCAGACCGCTTCAACGGAATGGGGGAGATGCTGGGTGACGCAGATGCTCGCCATGTCCACCTTCCGAGTCGACGGCGCAAAGCCTGATGCGAATGACAAGCAATGCATATGCCAATTGCTGCCCGGCCGGCGAACGCTGTGCGGCAGAGCGGGCGGCGACGCGGCATGACGCATTGTTGCCTCCATGGCGCAACGCGACCGTTACAGAGCGTATCAAATACCACACCCGACAAAGCTGCAGGCGTGATGTGAAGCGGCAACCGGCGGAGCAACGATTGATGTCGGTATCGCTGTTGATCATGCGCGCACCGGTGCCTTGGTGCTGCTTCTTGAAACCCGCCAGGGGAGCCACGGCCGGGCAATCGCGTCGCTCGGCCTGCCCGCCATCACACCTGACTCTGAGGCCATTTTTTAATGGCTTCAGAGTCAGCTGCTCCGGCGGGCGACCGGCCATCTTCGTATCCCGCAGAATCTCGTCTGGCGACCAGAGCTGAGGCTCTGGTCGCCGTCAGGATCTTCACGCGTGACAAGGTCTGCGTTGGCGAATTTCCGTAAATTCTCCCTTGCGGTCAGTCGTGTCGGTCAGAAAAACAGGATGCCACCGAGGGCCACGCCATTCATCCGCGCGGTGTTCCCGGCAAAATCCTTGGAGCGGGTCTGGCTAAGCTCGAGATCGAGCGTCACGCTCTTGGTCAATGCGTAATAGGCACCAGCGGTGACATTGCTGTTGGACTTGAAATCCGCATTGCTGGCGAGGTCATCCTGGTTGCGACTGACGCCATCGCTCAAGCCGAGCTTGAGCTTCTCGGTGAGCGCGAACGTGCCCTGCAGCAGGTAGTTGATTCCCTTCGCATTGCCCTGGTCGCCATCGGTGAGGATGCCGATGCCACGGCCGGACTGAATGTTGCCGAGCACGCTGAACGATCCGAGCGTGAACGACGCACCGATCTCCCCGGCGGTCATGGTGAAGCTGGCCGGCAGCGCACCGGAGCCGGTCATCGCGTAGAACCGCTGCGTCTTGGCACCGACCCATGCCTTGATGCCGTTCTGTGCGTAGGCCAGCTGCACCTGTATTTGCGGAGCGGACCGGGAGTCGTAAACCCCGGTGTTGTTCACCGGGCTGAACACACCGCCGGTGAAGCTCAGGCCGCTGCTGCTGCCCGGCGTGGTGTAGACGATCTGGCCGTAGTTATTGAGGTAGGTGTAGCCCGCACCGATGTGTCCCAACGATACGCGTCCGCGTTGGGTGGCCTGGACCGGCGCCCCGACCCCCAACAGCGTCATGTCGGTCAGGATCGCGTTGGAACCGAAAATGCCATAGTCACGGCCGAGCTTGATCGTGCCGAAATCCGCAGAGCCGAGCGTGAAAAATGCCTGGCGCACGTCGATGCCATTGTTCGCCGCGAGGCCGTCAGCGGTCGCCGTGTGCACCATCATGCCCACCTGCGCTGCGATATCAATGCCCTCCTGCTGGGTACTGAACTTGCTGATCAGGGCATTCGGCAACAGACCATTGCCGATTGTCGTGCGGTTCTGCTGGCCGCCGCAGCCCAATCCCTGCGAGGCCAGCGCAGGGCCACCCACGGCGGCACCCGAACAGCCCACCGTGGTGTAGAAGGCATTGACGAAGCCACTGATGTCCACCTTCCAGTTGTCGCCACTGATCTCGGTGGCACCGGCTGTCAGCGGGCAGACGGCCAGTCCAAGCAGCACGATGCCGGCCGACAGGCCCTGATGCGAAACACGGCGGCGCAGTCGCGCGCCGTTACTTCTTGCGATTCTTGTCATGCCCTTCTCCCCCTGAATGATTTGCGGCGCCCCGCGTTGATCGACACGCCGCCGTGGTTGTCCGAACGCGTAATCGGCGCGGGAGCGCCGAACGACACTTTTGCGAGGCCAGAGCGCCCCCCGCACAGTGCTGCTGCTTGCACAGGCAAGACGCGCGCCAAATGATCGCGGCTGCCAAGCCCGTGGTTTGGAGTGCCGCACGGGGCGCGGCGAGGCGCACTGTTGCTTTTTTGGCGCAGCGCGGTCGTGACAGACCGTGCCAAATGCCGCACGCGTCGGACGTGCATGTTGCAGTGCAGTTTGCAGCCGCAGGGGCAGAGCGCGATGCTCTAGGTCATTTCATCAATGTCAGGCGGCCAATCCACCCGGCATCGGTACGTGGATCGACTGTGCAGTGGTGCGTTGGCAACGAGGGATATCTGCTCATGAACAATGCCCTGTCAACCCGACAGCCGTCCTCCCAGATCGCCATTCTGCTGCGCAGGCGCATGGGCACGACATCTGTTGGCGCCCACGTCACCAAGTCATGGGATCGCTGTTTCAACCGCTACAACATGGAACCCGACGCCAAGCGCAACACCGTAGTACTCGATGCCGAGTCCGTGCGAGCCCGTCAGCAAATGCTGGGCGAACTACTGAATGTGGCACGGGCCGAGATGGAAAACCTCTACGAACAGATTGCCGGCTCCGGCTATGCGGTGATTCTCAGCGATGCCGATGCCGTGGTGCTGAGTGCTATCACCGACCCTAATGTCAAGCGCGAATTCAGGAGCGCCGGACTTTGGATCGGCGCAATCTGGAGCGAAGAAAACGAAGGCACCAACGGGCTGGGCACGGCGATCGCCGAGCGCTTGCCGGTAGCGGTGCATTGCGGCGAGCACTTCCGCCAGTACAACGCCAGCCTGTCCTGCTGCGGAGCACCTATCCTTGATGTCGATGGCGGCGTGCTCGCGGTGCTGGATGCCTCAGCGGCACGTTCGTCCGACACCAAGCTGGTGCAAAGCCACACCATGGCGCTGGTCAGCATGTCGGCCAAACTCATCTCGCGCTGCCATTTCCTCAGCAAGTTCCCGGACGCCTGGATACTGCGCTTCCACAGCCGTGCCGAATTCGTCGGCCTCCTGCATGAAGCGCTGATGGCGGTCGACGGCGACGGCCGCATCCTGGCTGTCAATGAGAGCGCACTCATGCAATTGGGCATCAGCGCGCGCGAAAAACTGGTGGGTCGTGCGCTGGAAGAGATCCTCCCGCTGGACTTCGCCACCCTGGAGCAACGCGCCGCCAGCGAGCCGACGACCCTGTGGCCGATGCGTGACATCGCCTACGGCCGCCGTTTCTTTGCCAACGCACGCGCACCGATCGCTTGCCGTCGCACTCTGGCACCGACATCCTTTGCATTTTCGATACCGGAACCGGCGCCGTCTCGTCGGCATATCGACAGCGATCCGCGCATGCAGCGCAATCTCAATTGCGGGCGGCAGCTGTTCAGTCGGCGTGTACCTATTCTGTTGCAGGGCGCCACGGGTACCGGCAAGGAGGTCTTCGCCAAGGCTCTGCACCAATCCAGCAGCTGGTCCAACTGCTCATTTGTCGCGGTCAACTGCGCCGCCATTCCCGAACCGCTGATCGAGAGCGAACTATTCGGCTATACCCGCGGCGCCTTCACCGATGCCGCCCGCGAGGGGCATACCGGGAAGATTCGCCAATCCAGCGGGGGCACGCTGTTTCTTGACGAGATCGGCGACATGCCACTGACGCTGCAAACGCGCCTGCTACGCGTGCTGGAAGAGCACGAGATCATGCCGCTTGGTGGCGACACCCCGATCCCCGTGGATCTGCACATAGTCAGCGCGACCCACCACGATCTGTTGCAGATGATGCAACAAGGCACGTTCCGCGAAGATCTGTACTACCGCCTCAACGGCATTACGCTCGAGCTTCCGCCGCTGCGCGAGCGCACTGACAAGCTCGATCTGATTCAGACGTTGCTGCGCGAGGAAACACCCCAGGGTCCGTTGCCGGAGATCGAGGATGCGGCGATGGAATTGCTGCTTGCCCATCCATGGCCTGGAAACATCCGCCAGCTGCGCAATGTGCTGCGAACCGCGGCAGCGCTCTGCGGTGACCATGGCCATATCGGCGTGGCCCATTTGGGGAAGGAGCTTACCGGCACAAGCCACCGGCTCGGGGCCACCTTGTCGGCCGCAAGCACCGATGACCCGGGGCCGCTGCGCACTGCCGAACGCGATGCACTGGTGCGTGAACTCGAACGCATGCACTGGAATATCAGCCGTACCGCCACCACGCTCGGGATGAGTCGCAACACCCTGTATCGCAAGATTCGCAAGCACGACATCGCGCTCCCCACGTAATCGGGTGACGCGTCACCGGTGCCGAATGCGCCACATGCGAGACGCCCCCATCGTTCGTAGTGACCCGGTTTCGGCACACCCGCAGTGCGGCTTCCGGGCGAAACCCCGCCGACACGCGAGCTGACTCTTGGCACAGTCATTGCCTTCATCCTCAAGCCTGCATGCGTCATGTGACTGGTTTCGCGCGCCAAGGCGTCCCATGGCCAAGCGATAAGGATCTCCATGCATTCACCCCTTGTGACGCGACGCCGGCTTGCCGCCTTCGCACTGGCTACGCTGCCACTGACCGCCGTCGCGACCTCGTCAGCGACGAAACCCAAGGATCTGTCACCGGTGGTGGTCACCGCCACGCGCACGGCGCAGTCGCCTTTCGATGTTGCCGCCTCGATCAATGTCGTGGCGGCACCACCCAGCGGCAACCTTGACGTCAATGCTTCGGAGCTGCTCGCCGGCATCCCCGGCGTGATCGCTCGCGACCGGCAGAATTACGCACAGGATGAACAGATATCGATTCGCGGCTTTGGTGCGCGCTCGACCTTCGGCATCCGTGGCATACGACTGTACACCGACGGCATTCCCGCCACGATGCCCGATGGTCAGGGGCAGGTCTCGCACTTCAATCTCGATTCGGCAGATCGCATCGAGGTATTGCGCGGCCCGTTCTCGGCACTCTACGGCAACGCCGCCGGTGGCGTGATACAGCTTTTCACCGCCGATGGCACCGCGCCGCCGCAGTTGCATCTCGGCCTCGCCGGCGGAAGCGACGGCTTGCTGAGAGCCGAAGCCAACGCACGCGGCGTCACCGGTGCACTCGACTACAACATCGACTTCACGCACTTTCAGACCGATGGTTATCGCGACCATAGCCGTGCCAAGCGTGAATCGGGGAATGCCAAGCTTGGCTGGAAGCTTGGCGAACATCGCACGTTGACGCTGGTGCTGAACACCTTCAACCTGCCCGACGCGCACGATCCCCAGGGCCTGACTCCGGCACAATATCTCCAGGACCCGCGCCAGGCATCGACATCGGCCGGCCCCTACAACACGCGCAAGAGCGTTTCGCAGCAGCAGGGCGGCCTGATCTACGAAGACCAGTTGACCGAGAATGGCACGCTGAGGCTGATGGGGTATTACGGCAAGCGCCGGGTCGAGCAGTTCCTGTCGGTACCGACCGGCGCCCAAGCCAGCCCGCTATCCTCGGGCGGCGTGATCGATCTCGACAACGCCTACGGTGGTGCCGACGCACGCTGGACCTGGGCTGGCAGTCTGGCAGGCAAGCCGTTCGATCTGGCGCTCGGCGTGAGCTATGACAACCAGCGCCAGCACCGGCTTGGCTACAACAACTTCGTCGGCAATCAGCTGGGTGTGCACGGCGCGCTGAGGCGCAACGAGCAAAATCGCATTTACGACTTCGACCAATACGCGCAGGCGACTTGGCGGGTGAGCGACGACTGGACGCTGATGGCCGGCGTGCGCCACAGTCGGGTCAGTTTCCAGTCCACCGATGCCTACATCACCGCCACCAACCCGAACGACAGCGGCCGGGTGCACTACTCGGCAACCACTCCGGTAGCCGGCGTGCTGTTCCGGTTGTCGCCGAAGGCGCATCTTTACGCCGACTGGGGCAAGGGCTTCGAGGCACCGACCTTCTCCGAGCTGGGCTACCGCAATGACGGTATCAGCGGCCTGGCGCTCTACCTGAAGCCAGCGCGCACACGCAGCGGCGAAGTGGGCCTGAAACTTGAACCCTCCGCGCAATCGCACGCCAACCTGGCGTTGTTCCGCGCCGACAGCCGCAACGAACTGGCTGTCGCCACCAGTCACGGCGGCCGCACGACGTATCAGAACATCGACCGTGCTCGTCGCCAGGGTATCGAAGCGTCGTTCAACATGCGCTTCGCCGAACACTGGAAGGCAAGCATCGCCTACACGTGGCTGGACGCGACATTCCAATCGCCGTTCCTGACCTGTGCATCCTTCTGCACCACGCCGGACACACCCGTGCCTGGCGGCATGCGCATTCCGGGCGTGCCTCGCTCCAATACCTATACGGCACTGCACTATGGCGCCGACAGCGGCTGGCAGTTCGATCTGGACGGCAGCTACATGGCGGCGGTGCCCACCAACGACCTCAACACGGTAAGCACACCGGCTTACGCACTATTCGGCCTCGGTGCCGGTTACATCACGCAGCTCGGACGCTGGCGCGCGCATCTGTTCGGGCGCATCGACAACGCATTCGATCGTCGCTATGTGGGCGCAGTGATCGTCAACGCGGGACACAACGGTTACTTCGAACCCGGCCCCGGACGCACCTACCTGCTGGGCGTCGACTTGCGCTGGGAACCCCAAGGCTAGGAGCCGGCCCCTCCCATGGCGGAGGCGGCTGGCGCGAGGTCCGCGCCGTTCGTGGACGCATGGGCTGGCTGTGAAACGGGCACCCTCCCAAAGGGATGGAAAACGCGGCGCCGGCGTGCCGGCGAACCCCGGTGTGGCTTGACCAGCGTCCGCCTCACGGCGCGCCCCGCATCGGGTTGCGGTTCTGTTGCCCCATGCTCGCCCGACGCGACCTAATCGTCCCCGGCCCCACCAAAGTCATAGCTCAGACCCACCAGATACGTGCGCGGCGCACCCGGCGCGACGAACAGCGTCGACGTGCCGGAGCCGGTGAAGTCGAGCAACCGATTCGGCGTATCGAAGACGTTGTCGCTCAGCTGGCCGTTGCCGAAATAGCGACGGTCGAATGCATTGTCGATACGGGCAAAGAAGGCCAACTGCCTGGTCGCCCGGTAGTGCAGGTCCAACGCGACGACTGCGTAGCCGGGGAGCATGCCATGACGGTCCTGGTTGTTCTCGTCGCCTACCGCATACTGGCCCGAATAGGCCAGCACGTTGCCGCCCAGCGACCACCGATCGGTGAGCTGGTATTCACCGGAGAGGTTGAACAGATCGTGCGGCACGCCGGGAATCCGGTCGCCGCTTCGGATCTGGATCACGCCGTTCGCGTCGGCGCTGGAGTTCGCGGGGCTCTGCGCTTCGAAGGCGGCACCGTAAGTGGCACTGACGTAGCTGTAGTTGGCTTGCCATTCGAGCCGACCGCTCTCACCACCGAGGCCGATGTCCACACCCTTGCGCACCGTCCGGGGCACGTTGGCGAAATAGCCCTGGGCGCTGCCACCGGTGTAGATGGTAAGGATATCGTTGCTGGCACGGCTGTAGTACGGCGAAAAGTTCCAGCGAAGGTTGCCGCTGGCGAAAGCGCCACGCAAGCCTCCGGCCAGCGTCCGTACAACCACCGGCTTCAGTGGCGGATCGCCGATGAAGTCGTTCGGCAACGAACACGGTGCGGTCGGATCGGCGCACTCGAATTCGATCGGAGTCGGCGTGCGCATGCCCTCGTCGTAGTTCAGGTAGGCGTCGAGCTTCGGGCTGATGGCCCAGGTTCCACCAAGGCTGGGATCGAAGCGATGAAACGTCTGCCGGCCGTTGATGGCCTGCGCAACACCGGAACGGTCATCGACGGCGATCCGGCTGTAGTTGTAGCGGCCGCCGACGCTCAGGTGCACGCCCCGCGGGAGCGCCAGCACGTCCATGAAGTAGAACCCCTGACTGCGGCTCGAAGTACCCGCATAAGTGGTCGGGTTCGGGCCGAACGGCAGCAAGCCCACGGCATCCCCGCGCTGGGCCGCACTGTAGGGAAAATAGGCCGGCTGGGCATACTGGCTGAACGCGCTTTCGCCGGCGTCCAGGCTGATGCCCATGGTGAACTGGTTGTCGCGCCCCAAAAGGCTGCCGCTGTCCACCGCCTGGACAGACCCGCCGTAACCGCGTGTGTGCACATTGCCAATCACGTTCGAGGCCGGCACGTTGTTTATCGTCGCCATCGGATGGTTGGGATCGTAGGCCGGGCTCAATCCGGAGTAGTAGAACTCGCCGATCGAGTCCGGGTTGTAAGGACTGTTGGCGGCATAGCCAAGCGGACCGTCGATGTTCGGAACATGGCTGCTGAAGTTGTTGGTGTTGCTGTTGAAGCTGCGGCTCTGCGAGATGCGCAGGTAGGCATTCGTCTGTACTGCCCAGCCGAGGCCGAGCTGTTGGGAGCCCTGCAGGTTGAACGCGTTGATGTTGTCGTTGAAATGATCCGGCCAAGTGTATCCCGCCTGCGGGGTCCGCGCCCATTCGACCGGCAGGGACTGGGTTCCGGACAAGCGGCCGTGCGCACCGGTGTAGCTCAACGTGACGCGAGTGTCCTCGTCCGGGTGCCAGTCGCCGCGAACGAAGGCCTGCTGCACACGGCTCGATGAGTAGTCGCGCCAGCCGCTTTCATAGTCACTGCCGGCCCCGATGTAGATGCCGAAGCGGCGGCTGTGGGCACCGATATCCGCATCAACCTGGATGCGCCCCCAGGACCCACCCGAAGTGTTCAGCGAACCACCCGGATCGGTGAAACCGCTCTTGCTGGTCAGCAGCAGCGCCCCAGCCAGCGTATTCATGCCGTACAGCGGGTTGGAGCCGGGAACAAGCTCGACATTGCGAATGGCGAAGTCAGGGATGGCCTCCCAGTTCATGGTTTCGGCGAAGGGCTCGTTCTCCCGCACACCGTCCATGTAGACGGAAATGCCCGCCGGCGATCCCAGCAGGGGCGACAGCGTAAAGCCGTGAAAATACAGGTTGCCCTGCCACGGGTTGCCCTGCGACTGGGTCATGCTGACACCCTGAAAATTTCGCTGCAGCAGCTCGGTCAGCGACTGACCGTGAATCTGCCGGACGTCGTCGGCCTGGGCGCTTTGCACGTTCAGGGGGATCTGCAGCACCGGGACGTCGAATCCGGCCAGTGGTGCGACGGCGATCACGTTCACTTCGTGCAGCTGCTGCACCGGCGGATCGGCAAGTGCAAGCCCGCTCAGGGCGAGCCCGAGCAGAAACAGAATGGTCGCAACCGCCACGCCCAGACGCCGCCGTTGGCTGGATGTGGACGCCATCGGGGCACCTCCGGAACACGTTCCCGCAGCAGTATCCCTCAACCGGCGCCCACCCCGCGGCATCGACGTAGCGGACCCATGCCCGCCCGCCCGCGTCGCCGT
>JAPHUU010000366.1 GCA_026193555.1 Rhodanobacter sp. | reverse complement strand
CGGGTTCACTGTGGTTTCCCACAATTGTTCGGGGTTCATTTCGCCAAGACCCTTGAAGCGCTGAATGCTGCGCCCCTTCTTGGCCTCATCCAGCAGCCAGTTGCGGGCTTCGATGAAGCTGAGCACCCCCCGCGACGCATTGCCTCGCCGCACAACGGCTTCGGGCAAAACCATGCCGGCAATCTGCTGACTGACGTTGAGGATCGGCCGGAATTCGCTGCTGCTGAAAAAGGGCTGTGGCAGCAGCCAGCTGTGGCTCAACCCGTGTTGTTCGCGCACCACTTCGATGGCCGCCGGTTGGTCTAAACCCGCCTCACGCATCGACAGCCGATAGCGCGGCTTGCCGAGACCGCTGGCCGCGAGCCGCTGCTCTGCGGCAACCAGCCAGGCCTGCATCGCGGCGGGATCCGCCCACAAATCAGGCGACATCGGGCTGTGCTCAAGCAATGCGTGCAGCACATTGGCGTCAAAGCGGTGCGCCAGCTTGGCGATCTGATCCACTGCGTGCTGATACCCGCGCAACAACTTTTCCAGCGCCTCGCCGGTGATCGGTGGTGCGTCTGGATTGTAGATCAACGCGGCATTGTCGACCGCACTGGAGATCAGGTAGTCATTGAGTGCGGCATCGTCCTTGATGTAAATCTCTTGCTTGCCCTGCTTCACCTTGTACAACGGCGGCAAGCCGATGTAGATGTGACCGCGCTCAATCAGCTCGGGCATCTGCCGATAGAAGAATGTGAGAAGCAATGTGCGGATATGCGAGCCGTCAACGTCCGCATCGGTCATCAGGATGATGTGGTGGTAACGCAATTTGTCAGGGTTGTACTCATCCTTGCCGATGCCTGTTCCCAAAGCGGTAATCAGCGTACCCACCTCGGCCGAAGCCAGCATACGATCGAATCGCGCCTTCTCGACGTTGAGGATCTTGCCCTTGAGCGGCAAGACGGCCTGTGTCTTGCGATTGCGGCCCTGTTTGGCCGAGCCGCCGGCGGAGTCACCCTCGACCAGAAATAGCTCGCAAAGCGCCGGATCCTTTTCCTGGCAATCAGCCAGCTTGCCGGGCAGGCCTGCGATATCCAACGCGCCCTTGCGGCGGGTCATTTCGCGCGCCTTGCGGGCGGCCTCGCGGGCTCGCGCGGCATCGACCACCTTGGAAGCGATCGCCTTCGCCTCGTGCGGGTGCTCGAGCAGGAACTCGCCAAGCTTCTCATTGACGACTTGCTCGACGACCGTCTTGACCTCGGACGAGACCAGCTTGTCCTTGGTCTGCGACGAGAACTTCGGATCTGGCACCTTGACCGAGAGTACGGCAATCATGCCTTCACGCATGTCATCGCCGGACAGCGCCACCTTGGCGTTCTTGGCCAAGCCGGACTTTTCAATGTAGCTCTGCAGCGAACGGGTCAGCGCGGCGCGGAAGCCGGTCAGGTGAGTCCCGCCGTCGCGCTGCGGAATGTTGTTGGTGAAGCAGTACATCGACTCCTGATAGGAATCGGTCCACTGCATCGCCACTTCAACCACGACTCCGTCCTGCTCCGACATCAGGCTTATCACGTTCGGGTGCAGTGCGGTCTTCAACTGCGCCAAATGCTGCACGAACGAGCGGATGCCGCCCTCGTAGGCAAACGTATCCTGCCGACCTTCGCCGCGCTCGTCCTTCAGCTCGATGGTGACGCCCGAGTTGAGGAAGGCCAGTTCACGCAGGCGTTTGGCCAGAATGTCGTAGTGGAACTCGATATTGCTGGTGAAAGTAGCCGGACTGGGCTGGAAGCGAACCAGAGTGCCTCGCTTGTTCGACGGGCCGACCACTTTCAGCGGATATAGCGGCTCGCCCAGTGAGTACTCCTGCAGGTGTTCCTTGCCCTCGCGGTAAATCGTCAACCACAGATGATCGCTCAACGCGTTGACCACGGACACGCCCACGCCATGCAGGCCACCGGAAACCTTGTAGGAGTTCGCGTCGAACTTGCCACCGGCATGAAGAACCGTCATCACCACCTCGGCGGTGGAGCGGCCCTCTTCCGGATGCATGTCTACGGGGATGCCGCGGCCGTTGTCGCTGACGCTGACCGAGCCATCGTCATGGATCGTGACTGCCACCTTGTCGCAGTATCCCGCCAGAGCCTCGTCGATCGCGTTGTCGACGACCTCAAACACCATGTGGTGCAGGCCGGTGCCGTCATCGGTATCACCGATATACATGCCGGGACGTTTACGGACCGCCTCCAGGCCTTTGAGTACCTTGATGTTGCTTGAGTCGTAGGTGGCTTCGTTCATTCGTTGACCGTTTCCTGGCGCCAGCGACCCGCCCGACATGACGCCGTGAAAGGCCGGGCAAAGGTTATGCAATGGGGAGTGTCGCAAAATTCTAATTATAGCAGGCGCGTCAGCCGACCTTGTTCCACGTGGAACACCACGGGTGAAATCGACTGCAAGGCCACAGGCAACTCGGTGCCCGTCAAAAGAACTTGTGCGCGCGCATCCATCAGCTGCGCAACGACTGCAGCCTGATGCACCTGATCCAGCTCGGAAGCCAGATCATCAAGGCACACGATGGGCCACTCACCCCACTGCTCAGCGTACACCTCCGCCTGGGCGAGCATGCAGGCCAGAGCAGTAAGCTTTTCCTGTCCCCGCGAAAGATGTTCGCGTTGTGGTGCCCGTTCGAAGGCTATGGCCCAATCCGCTCGATGTGCACCGACGGCGGTGTGCCCACGGGCCAAGTCCCTCCCCCGCTGATCGCGTAGTTGTCGGACCAGGTCCTGTTCCTCGGGCCAACCTCTGCGGTAGCGCAACTCCATTTCGCCCAGTTCCGGCAACAGACTTTTGGCTCGGGCGAACATTCTGGGACGCAGCATGTCCAGGTAGACGCGACGATGATGATCAAGCCATTGTGCGGCATGTGCCAATTCGCCCTCCCAAGGGGAAAATAGTTGATCGCTATTCACAGTACCGGAGCGCAACAAACTGTTGCGCTGTTTCAGCGCCCGCTGGTAACGACGCCAATGGGAAAGGAACTCGTGTTCCACGTGGAACACGCCCCAATCCAGATATCGACGACGCTCTTCGGCAACACCGGCGATCAACGCGTGCGAGCCGGGTTCGAAGCACACCACGGCGCACTCACCAACCAACTGGCCAAGCGACACTCGGTTGCCATCCACCTTGGCTTCCCAACGGGAACCCTCCCGACCCAAGCCAAGCCGACTCTTGCGGTCATCGCCATGAGAGAGCTCGGCAAATATGGACAGTTGTGAGGCGCCCCTTTGCAACAAGGCCTCCTTGGCGCCGCTGCGAAAGGAACGCGCATGTGACAACAGGAACACGGCTTCCAGAATGCTTGTTTTGCCTGCCCCGTTGTCGCCAACAAGCACGTTGATACCCGAATCCAGGGTCAATTCGGTATCACCGAGACAACGCAGGCCGGCAACGCGCAGCTTGTCGAACCTCATCGAACGACCGTCCACAAACAAGAACGCCGGAGCGCCTGTCGAGCACCCCGGCGTTGCCGGTTCTTACCAGTCGACACACCAAACATCCGCTGGCCGTCAGAGCCGCAACGGCATGATGACGTGTCGAGCGTGCTCGTTGTCGTCTTCCTGCACCAGACAGCTGGATTGCGCGTCACGCAAACTCAGCCGCGCCTTGTCGCCACGCAACGCAGCCAGCGCATCGAGCAGATAGCCCACATTGAAGCCTACGGCCAGATCAGACACATGGGTATCGGCCTCAACTTCCTCGACAGCTTCTTCCTGTTCCGGATTGTGCGCCACGATCCGCAACTTGCCAGGGGAGAGCTCCAGACGAACCCCACGATATTTCTCGTTTGAAAGAATCGCCGCGCGCTGTAGCGCGCCACGTAGCACCTCACGATCCAGCGTAGCGGTCTTGTCGGCACCGAGCGGAATCACTGCTTCGTAATCGGGAAAACGACCATCAATCAGCTTCGAAGTGAAAATCACATCGCCGCGCCGAACGCGCAGGTGATTCCGCCCAAACTCCAACTCGACTTGACCGTCACCACTTTCGAGCAGCCCGACCAGTTCATTCACGCCCTTGCGAGGAATAATGATCTGCCGGCGAGAGGAAACCGAGCTCTGCAGTTCGGTTTCCTTCATCGCCAACCGATGCCCGTCGGTGGCGACACAGCGCAGCGTGTGCTCCTGCAGGTCAAGCAACATGCCGTTGAGGTAATACCGAACGTCCTGGTTTGCCATGGCAAACGAAGTACGCTCCATCAAGTCGCGCAGCACTTCTTCCGGCAAGCTGACTTTTTCGACCAGCTCGATTTCATCAATCGTCGGAAACTCGCTGGCGGGCAGCGTCGTCAGCGTGAAACGGCTGCGGCCGGCGTTAAGCGCCACCCGATCGCCGTTGAGTTTCAGATCGATCTTGGCGCCATCAGGCAAAGCTCGAACAATATCGAAAAGTTTACGCGCAGGAATGGTGATCTCGCCTTCGATCAATTTCTCGGCATCCGCGGTCGCAACCATCTCAACCTCCAGATCGGTGCCGGTGAACGAAAGTCTTCCGGCCGCAACCTTGACCAAAAGGTTGGCAAGTACCGGCAGCGTCTGGCGTCGCTCAACCACCCCCACGACTTGCTGCAGTGGTTTGAGCAGGGCTTCTCTTTGGATGCTGAATTGCATGATTTGCTTCCCCTCTACCTGCTGTTCTGTCTTTTAAAAGAAGATTAGTAGTTGTTGTAGGCGTTGTGGATAACTAATTTTCTTGTTTTTGTTCTTTTTAAACAAGACGTTGCGGTACTTCTTGGTTGTGCTCAAGACTGCTGCATGACTGTGCACGACATGTGGATAAGTTCAAACAGTCTTTCATCCACTTATTATCCACAGGTTCGGCCACCGGTTATCCATAACCTTTCCTTGTCCATTCGGCAAACCTGTCTCACCCAGTCAACGTACGAATCAACTGCTCCCAATCCTGCCGCATGCGCACATCGGTTTCGACGAACTTGCGGATCGTCTTGCATGCATGCATCACGGTCGTGTGGTCGCGGCCACCGAATGCTTCGCCAATCTCCGGCAAGCTGTGCTCAGTCAACTCCTTGGATAGCGCCATCGCAATTTGCCGGGGGCGTGCCAATGAGCGAACGCGGCGCTTGGACAACAGATCCTGCAGCCGCACGTTGAAATACTCGGCCGTAATCTTCTGGATATTGGGAATGTTGACCGCCTGTGCATGCGTTGCCAGCAGGTCGCGCAGCGTTTCCTCGGCAAATTCGGCGGTTATCGGCTTGCCGTAGAAGTTCGCCCGCGCCGCCAGCGTGTTCAACGCACCTTCCAGATCGCGAACATTCGAACGAATGCGCTTGGCCAGCAGCATCGCTACGTTTTCGTCGACCGCCACGCCCTTTTCATGTGCCTTCGCCAGCAGAATCGCAGCGCGAGTCTCGAAATCCGGAGGCTCGATCGCCACGCTGAGGCCCCAACCCAGGCGTGACTTGAGCCGAGGCTCAAGCTTGTCCACTTCCTTGGGATAGCGGTCGCAGGTGAGGATGATTTGCTGCTTCGACTCAAACAACGCATTGAAGGTATGAAAGAATTCTTCCTGCGTGGTGTCCTTTCCAGCGAAGAACTGGATATCGTCGATCAACAGTGCGTCGACCGAACGAAAACGCCGCTTGAACTCGTCCATGCTCTTGGCGCGCAACGCCTCGATCATCGAGCCGACGAACTGCTCCGAACGCAGGTACAACACCTTGCAGTTGGGATTGTGCTCGCGCATCAGGTTGCCTGCAGCGTGCATCAGATGGGTCTTGCCCAAGCCGGTGCCGCCGTACAGCAACAGTGGGTTGTAGGCCCGGCCGGGGTTGGTGGCCACCTGCATCGCCGCCGCCTTGCCCAGTTGGTTGGACTTGCCCTCCACAAACGTCTCAAAGGTGTAGTGCGGATCCAGATTGTGGTTGTAGGCGGCGGCCACCGGCTCGGCTTGACGGCTGCGCGGCACCGCAACCGGCTTGACCGGCGCTGCCGGCCTGGCTGAATTGGAACCCACCTCAAGCCTGACCGGCCATGCCCGCCCGGCCAACAGACTCAGCACCACCTCGATTTTCTGCAGATAACGTTCGCGCACCGTGTCGAGCGTGTAGGAATTGGGAGCAAACAGCTGCAGCCCGTCGGCGTCGTCGCGCGCCTGCAGCGGCATCAGCCAGGTATGCAGGTCTTCGGCGCTCAAATCGCCTTCCAGACGCTCAAGGCAGCGCCGCCACAAGTCACTCATGAATAGTTTTCAGCCAAGGCGAGGGGCGCTTACGCGCGGGGGGTGGATCAGTCTAACAGCTGCCCGCGCGCCGCCGCCGCTCCGATATCCACAGATGTATCCACACCCAGGCATCACGGCGCCATTTGACAGCGCCGCCGCCGCCCCACATACTCGCAAACCTTTTTATCCACCATTCCCTTCGGAGTAAGCCATGAAGCGGACTTTCCAGCCAAGCAAGCTCAAGCGCGCACGCACGCACGGTTTTCGTGCCCGTATGGCCACCGCCGATGGTCGCAAGATCATCAACGCGCGTCGTGCCAAGGGCCGCAAGCGCCTGATCCCGTAAGCGCCGATTCGCCAGCAGGGAACCAGGCCATGCCATCCGCCGGGTTGCCGCGCGAGTCGCGGTTACGACGGCCGGGTGATTTTGCCGCCCTGCGCTCAAGCAGCGGACGCGCAGGCGGCCGCTGTTTTCATTTACGCTATCGGGACAATGCGCTCGGTCATGCCCGGCTGGGTCTGGCGATTTCCAAGCGCGTCTCCAAACGTGCGGTCGAACGCAACCGCATCAAGCGGCTGCTACGCGAGTCGTTCCGACGCGTACGCCATCAGCTGCCAGCCGTGGATCTGATGGTGATGGCGCGCGAACAGGCCGCTGGCGTGCCGGGTCCGGATTTGCTGGCCGAGTTGGACGTACTGTGGAAGAAGCTGATCGCGAGTCGAGCCGAAACCAGCGTACCGAAAACCCCGCACCATTGAAGCGAGTCACCGCGCACGTCACAATTCCGCGCTGACCTGCCCTTTTCTTGCCTCCGCGGCTTCAAGTGTCGTGGCGTTACCGGATCTTCTCCGCGATGAATCAAACGCGCACCTTCCTGATGTTTGCCATGCTGGCCGTGGCCTACCTGCTGTTCATGGCCTGGGAGAAGGACTACGCGCCGCCGGCACCGCTACCAGCCAGCGCAGCAACGCAGGGCCAGACGGCAGATGGCAGCGTACCCGGCGCGATCCCGACCGCCACCCCCGCCGCCAGTGCTGGCATGCCCGCCATCAGCACCGCCCCTGTGTCCAATCAGCAGCCGTCGCAGCCGATCACCATCACCACCGATGTGCTCAAGCTGACGGTGGACACCCGTGGCGGCAGCATCGTGCATGCCGATCTGCTGGCGTATCCGTCGGCGCCGCTCACGCGCAAGCATCCCAATCCGCCGCCGACCTTGCTGCTGGATGACAGCGCCGCGAAATTCTTCGTAGTGCAAAACGGTCTGGTCAGCAGCAGCGATACCGTGGCGGCAGACCAGCCCAGCCATCTGGCGGTTTTCCAGAGCGCGGCCACTTCCTATGCGCTCGCCGATGGCCAGAACCAGCTGAAAGTCGACTTGACCTGGCAGGACGCCGCAGGGCTCAAGGTCACAAAGACCTATACGCTGACGCGCGGCAGCTACGTCATCGACCTCACCCAGCATATCGACAACGGTGGCAGTCAGCTCTGGACGGGCAATGCGTACCAGCAGCTGCAGCGAACCGCACCCCCAGCGCCGAAAAGCTGGTTCAGCCGCTACACCGATCCGGAAGCGCGCAGCTTTCAGGGTGCGGCGTGGTACACCGGCGAGAAGTTCGAAAAGCTGGACTTCAAGAAATTCGGCGAAAAGAAGGATCGGCTGGACAGCCAGATCAAGGGCGGCTGGGCAGCGATGCTGAAGCTGTACTTCTTCGCGGCCTGGATCCCGCCAGCGCAGCAAACCAATCATTACGTTACCGAGACGATCAATCCGGACAGCACAGAACCACGCTATCTGATCCGCACGGTTGGGCCCACGTTGAGCGTGGCGCCGGGGCAGAGCGTCAACAGCCAGGCGCGGCTGTATCTGGGTCCCAACGTTCAGGGCACCCTGGACGCGATCGCACCAGGCCTGGATCTGACCATCGACTACGGCATGTTCAAGGCGATCGCCGTGCCGATGCACGCCGTACTGTCCTGGCTGCATGCGATCGCTCGCAACTGGGGCCTGGCGATCATCCTGCTGGTGCTGTTGATCAAGGGTCTGACCTGGAAGCTGACCGCCGTCCAGTACCGCTCCAGCGCCAGGATGCGCAAGCTTCAGCCGCGCATCGCGCAGCTGAAAGAGCGTTACGGCGACGACAAGGCGAAGCTGCAGCAGGCCACCATGGAGCTGTACAAGAAGGAGAAGGTCAACCCTATGGGCGGCTGTCTGCCGGTGCTGATCACCATGCCGGTGTTCTATGGTCTGTTCTTCGTGCTGGAGTACAGCCTGGAACTGCGCCACGCCGCGTTCCTGTGGATCCCCGATCTCAGCGCCGCTGACCCGTTCTACATCCTGCCGGTCGTCTACGCGCTTGTGATGCTCGGCACACAATGGCTGAACCCGGTTGCCGCGGGCATGGATCCGACGCAAGCGAAGATGATGAAGGTGATGCCTTTGCTGTTTACCTTGATGTTCGCCTTCTTTCCGGCCGGCCTGTGCCTGTATTACGCGGTCAACGGCATCGTTGGTCTGGGGCAGCAGTGGTGGATCACCCATCACGTGGATCGCGACGAGGAAGTGGCCAGGGCTGCCTGAGCGTCTCGATTCAGGTAACCACAGGCAGCCGCGATCGGGAAACCGGCGCGGCTGTTTTCGTCCAGGACTCTCATGATCATGTCCGATCAAGTCACCGACACCATTGCCGCCATTGCCAGCGCCCCCGGTGCGGCCGGGGTGGGTATCGTGCGTGTCTCCGGTCCCGCTGTGCCGGCGATTGCAACGACCCTGCTCGGACGCGTGCCGCTACCGCGTCATGCGCACCTCACGGCGTTCCGTGACGAATACGGCGCACTGATCGATCGAGGCCTGCTGCTGCATTTCCCGGCGCCCGCCTCGTACACTGGTGAACACGTCCTTGAACTGCAGGGACACGGCAGCTCGGTCCTGCTCGATCTGCTGTTGCGACGGGTCTGTCAGCTCGGCGCGCGAGTGGCGCGCGCCGGCGAATTCACCGAGCGCGCGTTCCTCAACGGCAAGCTCGATCTGATTCAGGCCGAGGCCGTCGCCGACCTGATAGCGGCCCGTTCGCAAGCCGGCGCCCGCGCCGCGCTGCAGTCAATGGAAGGCGCGTTCTCGCGCAAGGTCGAGCCGTTGCTGCAGGCCCTGATCGCGCTGCGCGTGCATATCGAGGCCGCCATCGACTTTCCGGAAGAGGAAATCGACTTTCTCGCCGACCCGGCGATCACGCACCAGCTCGACAGGCTGCGAGCCGAAATGGCGGCGCTGTTGGGCGAGGCACAGCGTGGCCTGCGCCTCAACGACGGCCTGCGGGTGGTGATCGTGGGCCGCCCGAACGCGGGCAAGTCCAGCCTGCTCAATGCGCTGGCCGGCAGCGATCGAGCCATCGTCAACGCCGTGCCCGGCACCACGCGCGATATCTTGCGCGAGTACCTGACTCTTGACGGCATCGCGCTGGAACTGGCCGATACTGCCGGCCTGCGTGATACCAACGACGAGGTGGAACGCGAGGGCGTCCGCCGGGCGCATGGCGAGTTGCAGCGTGCCGACGTGGCTCTGCTGGTGACCGACGCCGAGCATGCGCACGGCGATCTGGCGCTGTTCGGCAACCTGCCGGTTGGCGCCCAGCGGCTGGTATTGGTCAACAAGATCGATCTCGGCGACGCCCAAGCGCACCAGGAAATTCGCGATCAGGTCCGCTGGCTGTGGGCATCGGCCAAGAGCGGTGCGGGACTCGATGCCCTGCGCGACGAGCTCAAGCAACTGGCCGGTGGCGGCAGCGGCGAGGGCGCATTCAGTGCCCGCCGTCGCCACGTACTCGCGCTCGAACGGGTTGCCAGCCATCTGGAACATGCCGCGGACGCCTTGCACCGCCATCGCGCCGGCGAACTTGCCGCCGAAGAGCTGCGTCAGGCGCAGCACGCGCTCGGCGAGATCACCGGCCAGTACAGCAGTGACGACCTGCTGGGCGCGATCTTCAGCTCGTTCTGCATCGGCAAGTAGGGGAAATCGCAGCTTCGGGCCTGCCATGTCCCATCGCCCGGGAGCGGCCGGGCGCTCAGTCGCGGGTTCGTCCTGCTTCTCGTGCGCGGTGATCCATCACCCGCCGCCAAAGCGGCGGCAGCAACGCCAGCACGAACATGGTGGCATAGCCCGCGGGCAGCTGCGGGCTGTCCTCATGGTGGATCAGCGCCTGATAGCGCCGGCGCGCCTGTTCGTGATGATCGGAGTGCCGCTGCAGGTTGAACAGCAGCCAGTTGGTGTAGCGTTGCGGCGAATTCCACGAGTGATGATGGGTGACCCGCTCGTAGCGACCCGGTGCAATTTCCTTGCGCGAGAGGCCGTAATGCTCGACGTAGTTGATCACTTCCAGCGTCGCCGCCGCGATCAGGCCCTGGGCCAGGAAGAACAGCAGCCCGCGCATTCCGCCGAGTGCGGCAAATACCGCGAGGAAAGCCAGCCACAGCAAGCCCCAGCGGATCATTTCGTTGCGCCATGACCACGGTGCAATGCCGCGCTCGCATAACCGCCGAAACTCCAGTCGCCATGCATTGCGCACATTGAGCCACAGCGCACGCGGCACGAAGGCATAGACCGATTCACCCATGCGCGCCGACGACGAATCCCGTGGCGTCGCCACGTGCACGTGGTGCCCGCGCACATGCTCCACCTTGAAGCCCTGGTAGCCCACGCTCGACAGCAGGATGCCGCCCACCACGGGTTCCAGCCGAGTCGCCTTGTGAATCAGTTCGTGTGCCGGATTGATCGCGAGTACGCCGCCGATGATGCCGGTGGAAACCACCCAGCCCAGCATGCCGCCCGGCCCCAGCGGCAGCAGGTTGAATTGCCAGGCGCACCACGCCAGCGTGCCCAGCCACAACGGCAGGATCAGCAGGGTGAGGATGCGGAAGTAGCGCCGCTCCTCGAGCTCCCGTGCCTGTGCCGGGCTGCGCCAGTTGCTGCGCTCCTTGCCCAGCAGCACGTCCAGCCATGGCACCAGACCGAACATGAAGGCGACCGGAAACCAGGCCGCCAGATCGAGCGGCATGCCGTGTCGGGCCAGCGACAGCGATCCCCACGGCAGCAGGGCGGTCGAGAAGGCGAGTAGAAAGCCGGCATCACGAAGGCGCATGGCTGGCAGTCTAGCGCGGTGGTCGTGCGGCATGCCTGCCGGTTGCGCGAACCTCGCTACCGAGCGATCACGGATTGTCTGGCACGGAACAAGTCATCCCGGCGGAGCATGGAGGTCGAGCATTGCCTGCAAGGCGGAACGCGTCGGCATGCCTGCCTGCGCGCCGAGTGAGCCGACCGACAGGGCGGCCGCGGCGCAGGCCTTGCGCACGGCCGAGGGCAGGCCGTCATGAAGAAAGACCGCGAATGCCGCATTGAAGGTGTCGCCGGCGCCGGTGCTGTCAACCACGTCGACGGTAAAGCCCGGCTGGTGGGCCGAACGGAAACCTTCGCGGTACCAGGCACCCTCGGCGCCACGGGTGAGCACCACTGGACACGGTGCGCGCTGCAGCAGGGTACGGAAATCCTCGGCGGGATCGGCACCCAGCAGGATCGCCAGCTCATGCTGATTCGGGGTGATGTAGCGGGCGCGCCGCAGCCATTCGACCGGCAGCGTCTGTGCGGGCGCAGGATTCAGGATGACCGGCACGCTCAGCCGCTGGCCCAGCCGAAGCGTGGCATCGACGGTCTCCAGTGGAATCTCCATCTGCACCAGCACGACATCGGCATGTTCAATCAGCGCCCTGGCCTGCTCCACCTGCGCGGGCAGGACCTGCGCGTTGGCCGCCGGTACCACGATGATCTGGTTCTCGCCGCCGGCAACGGTGATCGATGCCGTGCCGCTGGAACAGTCGGGCAACGTCAGCACATGCTGCAGATCGATGCCTTCGTGGGCCAGACCATGCAGCAGCCGCTCGCCGAATACGTCATCGCCCACCGCGCCGAGCAGCGCCACTTGCGCACCCAGCCGCGCCGCCGCCACCGCCTGATTGGCGCCCTTGCCGCCGGACACCGTGATGAAACGCGATCCCAGCAAGGTCTCGCCCGGGGCCGGGAAGCGAGGTGCGAGGGTGACCAGATCCAGGTTGATGCTGCCGACAACGACGATGCGGGTCATGGCCTCTCAACTGCCCGATTGAAGAGGACATCAAGCATACGCGATGCGTCCGCCCCGGCAGACGATGCGGACCCGGTAGCGCATGTTCACGTTGCGTACCTTGCGGTCGAGGCTTCGGTATCTTGGAGGCGGTCGCTGTCCCGGGCATGAGCCAGACCGGCACCGATCAGCACCACCATCAGAGCAGGGAATGGCACAAGCGGCGCGCCATCAGGTGCTGAGGGTCATCAAGCCGACGTCGCTGCAACGGACTTCCGTTGACGCGCGGGACAACCCACGCTCGCCGGTGATTGCCCAGCCGGGCGACGGGCTCAGGCGAGCGGCGGTTCGGCGCGGTTGACGCCGGAATCGCTGGGCACCAGCGCCGGCGCAGGGCCGGCCACGGCCAGCAGGGATAGCGCGTAGCCATCCTCGATGCTTACCGTGGACACCTCGTCCCAGCTGAAGAACGATGCTTCCAGCATCCATTCCGCATCGGGGCTGAGTTCCTGCAGATGGAACCCGTCGTCGTCGACGCTGTCCAGCCGCCCGATGTAGCAGACCTCGGACTCGTCCTCGCTGTTCACGTGCACGCCGATCACCGGCGCCTGCGCGCCAGCGGCCTGGATCACGTCACGGATGTTGTCCAGCGGAAAGCCGCGCGGTGGTTGCGGCAGGATGTGTTTCAGGGCGAGCGCCTTTTCGAAGAAGGCATGGTGCTTGTCCGGTGCTTCCAGCTCGGAGATGTCGCGATGGCGCATCACGTACATGCCGTCGTAGGTGATGCCGTCACCGACCACCCACAGCAAAAAGAACTCGCGCCCGACACCACCCACGTACCCGCAGAAGCTGCCGTGTTCGAGCTCTTCGCGCCATAGCCGTACCAGCGTCTGCTGCTGCTGCGCTTCACGCAGCTGGGCGCGCTGACCGGTGTTCTTCAATTCGATGATGTTGCTCACGACGGTGATTTTACCAGATTGCGGGGGCCGCGCTTGTTCAGAGGATGTAGCGGCTGAGATCTTCGTCCTGAACCAGACGTCCCAGGCTTTTATCCACATGTTCGGCGTCGATCAGGTACTTTTCGCCGGACTTGTCCGCAGCTTCGAAGGAAATTTTCTCCAGCAGCCGTTCCATCACCGTATGCAGCCGGCGGGCGCCGATGTTTTCGGTACGTTCGTTCACCTGGAACGCCACCTCGGCCAGCCGGGCGATGCCGCTGTCGGCGAATGCCAGCCCGACACCCTCGGTCGCCAGCAGGGCGGTGTACTGCTTGGTCAGGGCGTTGTGCGGCTCGCTCAGGATGCGTTTGAAATCATCCACCGACAGCGCCGACAGCTCGACCCGGATCGGCAGGCGGCCCTGCAGCTCCGGGATCAGGTCCGATGGCTTGGCCAACGAGAACGCGCCAGAGGCGATGAACAGCATGTGATCGGTCTTGATCGGGCCGTATTTGGTCGACACGGTGGATCCCTCGACCAACGGCAGCAGGTCGCGCTGCACGCCCTCGCGACTGACCCCGGCGTGGCCGTGGTCGCCGCCGCGCTGGGCGACCTTGTCGATCTCGTCGAGGAACACGATGCCATTCTGTTCGGCCGATTCCATCGCCTGTGCCCGCAGCTCGTCGTCGTTGAGCAACTTGCCGGCCTCCTCGTCGATCAGCAGTGGGCGGGCCAGCTTGATCGCCAGTTTCCGTTGCTGGACCTTGGCGCTGCCGAGGTTCTGGAACATCTGCCGCAGCTGCGCGCCCATCTCTTCCATGCCCGGCGGCGACATGATCTCGACGCCGACGTTCATCGCCAGGTCCAGCTCGATCTCGCGATCATCCAGCGTGCCCTCGCGCAACTGCTTGCGCAGCTTCTGCCGCGTATCGCTTTCGATGGCGGCGGGCGGCGAATCATGGCTCCAGTCTGTTGCGGTCTGCCGCCGCGGCAGCAGCGCGTCGAGAATGCGATCCTCGGCGCGATCCTCGGCCTGCGAGCGAACCCGCTTGATCGCCTGCTCGCGGGTCAGCTTGTAGGCCACATCCGCCAGGTCGCGGATGATTGACTCGACATCCTTGCCGACATAGCCGACCTCGGTGAACTTGGTCGCCTCCACCTTCACGAACGGCGCGTTGGCGAGCGTCGCCAGGCGACGCGCGATCTCGGTCTTGCCGACACCGGTGGGGCCGATCATCAGGATGTTCTTCGGCGTCACCTCCTCGCGCATGCCCGGCTCCAGTTGCATCCGCCGCCAGCGGCTGCGAAGTGCCACCGCGACGGCGCGCTTGGCGTCGTCCTGGCCGATGATG
>JAPHUU010000044.1 GCA_026193555.1 Rhodanobacter sp. | reverse complement strand
TGCGCGGCGCCGAACGCAGGGCTCGCTGGCCTCGGCTGCGTTGCTCGAGATCGCCAAGGTTGGCCGGCGGTTGCTGGGCCAGATTCATGGCAAGGTTGTCGTCGATCAGCCAGGGGCGGGGCACGTCGAGGTCGCGTGCGCTGCGTTCGCGCCACAGCAACAGGCGGCGCAGCCGTGCCTGCTGCTCGGCCGGCCACTCGGCAGCGCCGCGCATCGAGCGTTGCGGTTGCGGGTCACCGTCGCGGCGGCTGGCGCGCCGTTTCAGGCGCTCACAGTCCTCGGCGTGCCAGGCGCTGCGATCGCGTTGCTGCAGGCGCTCGCCGAGCTGCTCGTGGATGGTCTTCAGGTACACCACATCGAGTGCTGCATAGTCGCATTGCGAGGCAGTGAGCGGGCGCTGCAGCCAGTCCGAACGGGTCTCGCCCTTGTCCAGCTCCACACCGACCAGATCGGCGACCAGCGCACGGTAGCTGATGCCCAGGCCCATGCCGACGAAGGCGGCGGCGATCTGTGTATCGAACAGCTGTCGCGGGCCGTGCGGCAGCAGCGGCGAGAGGGTTTCCAGATCCTCGCTGGCGCTGTGCATCACGGTAATGGCGGCGCCGTTGCCGAAAAACGGCTGCAGTGCATCGCCGATGTCGAATGCGAGCGGATCGATCAGCGCGTGGTGGCCGTTCCAGCCCAGTTGCAGCAGCGCCAGTTGCGGGTAGAACGTGTTGCGGCGCATGAATTCGGTGTCGAGTCCAACGGATGCGTCCGCAGGCAAGCGGGCCAGCCAGGCCTGCAGTGCATCGCGGTGATCGATCCAGTCGGCGGTTGCCGTCTCAGACAGTGACATCAATGTTCCTTGGAGTGCAGGGCGTGGATTGCCCTGTCGGCGGTTTGTGCCTATGGTGAGCACCGCACGATAACAGGCCAACTCAAGGACGCCCATCCATGCCGAGCAACGTGATCCTGAAGCACCAGCGCGCCCTCGGCGGCGCGATGGGGATCATCGTGCTCGGGTTTGCCCTGACCTATCACTTTTTTCCGCGTCTGTTGCATGTGAGTCCGATCCGGGAGCCACGCCGCTCGATGTCGATCGGTGCCGTGGCACCGGCCAATGGGTTGCCGTCGGTACATGTGCCGGCGGTGTCCGAGATCAATGCGGGACCACCGTTGACCCTGGCGCCGACGGCGGTCATCGTGGCGCGCGGCCACAAGGCAGCAAGCCTGCCCGAGCAGTTGAGCAAGGATACCCCGGCAGTGCAGGCATTGCTGGCGCGCGCGACCAAGGCGCTGCGTGCCGGCCGGCTGGTTGGAGGGGACGACAGTGCAGCCGCGCTGTTTGCGCAGGCCCTGGTGCAAAAGCCGGACAGCCGCCTTGCCGCCCAGGGGTTGTTCGACGTGCGCGCGCGGCTGGTGGCCGAGATCGATCAGGATATTGCCGTGGGCGATGCCGATGCGGCGAATGAGCTGCTGGATGAGTTGCGCACGCTGCCCAATGCCACCGCGGAGGTGGCGCATCTGGAAGCGAGCCTCGCCACGCTGGCCAAGGTGCGGCCGATGCTGGCAAAGGCTGCCGGTTTGCTGCAGCAGGGCAAGGCGGATCAACCCAGTGGTGCGAGTGCATTGGATCTCTACCGTGAGGTGCAGAAACTTGACCCGCAGAATGCGGTGGCAGAGCAGGGGATTTTTCAGGTGCAGCGGGCGGTACTCGACCGGGCGCTGGCGGCGGTGGCGCAAAACGATTTCGCCGCGGCGGATCGGGTGCTGGTGGAGGCAGACGCCATTCGTCCCGGTTCCCAGCAGATGCAGGATGTGCGCAAGCGGGTCGAGGACATGCGCGAGCAGCGCGCCAATGGCGTGCTGTCGCAGGCCCATCTGGCGCTGGATGCCGGCAATGTCGCGATGGCGGCCAAGTTGGCGGCGCAGGCGCGGACGATCAGCCCGAACCTGGTCGGACTGGCCGATTTCGAGGAGCAACTGACCAATGCACGATTGTATGCCAGCTACAAGCCAGGTCAGGTCTTCAGCGACCGCTATGTCGACTTGCCAGGCAAGACGCCGGCGATGGTGGTGATTCCTACCGGCAGTTTCGACATGGGCGCCGGCGACAGTGGGCGCAACGATGCGGAGCTGCCGCAGCACGAGGTCAACATCAGCAAGGGCTTTGCTATGGCGCAGAGTGCGATCACGGTGGCCCAGTTCCGCGAGTTCGTCCGCGCCAGCGGCTACACGCCCGATTCGGTGAAGCTGGGTGGTGCCAGCGTCTACGATGAACGCCGCGGCGCGATGCGCGACGACTCGAGTGCCCGCTGGCAGGATGATTACGCCGGCCATCCGGCCGCCGGCAACCTGCCGGTGGTGAACGTCTCGTGGAATGACGCCGAAGCGTACGCATCGTGGCTGAGCCAACGTACCGGCAAGGTCTACCGATTGCCCAGCGAGGCCGAGTTCGAATATGCCTTGCGCGGGGGCACCACGACCCGTTACTGGTGGGGCGAAGGCAGTCCGCAGCGGTTGGTGGAAAACATGACTGGCGCCGGCGACCGTTCGGTCAGCGGCCGCAGCTGGAGCCACGCTTTCCGCGGCTACCACGACGGTTATTGGGGGCCGGCACCGGTGATGCGCTTTGCCGCTAATCCGTTCGGCCTGTACGACATTGACGGCAACGTGTCGGAGTGGGTGCAGGACTGCTGGCACGAAAGCTACATCCGTGCCCCCGACGATGGCAGCGCCTGGGTCAATCCCGGTTGCAGCGCCCGCGTCGTCCGCGGCGGTTCGTGGGGCAGTTCACCGGAGCAGGTGCGCTCGGCCTACCGTCAAGGTGCGATCAGCGATGTGCGCAGTGGTCGAGTGGGTTTTCGCGTGGTGCGCGAGCTGTAGACCTGGTCGCTGCAGCGGCCGTGTGCGCAGTGCAAATCGCACGGCCGATGGTGGTGCCGTCCCGCCCGGATGGTGGTCGGGTAATCCGGCCGGCCGGCCGGCTGGCTGGCTGTCGGCGGCGCGCTTGGGTATTCGCTACCGCAGCGTGAGGCCCGCCGTGGGCAGGGTTGCCCCGGCACTGGCTCGTCGGTTAGATGGTGGAGGAATGTTGCATCTGGAGATTGTCCGGCTCCGCATCCAGCAACCCGTGATTGACGGCGTAGCGCACCAGGTCGGATTGGTTGGCCAGCCCCATCTTTTCGAGCAGGTGCGACTTGTGTGTGCTTACGGTCTTGATGCTCAACGAGAATTCGTAGGCGATTGCGGTCAGGCTGTTGCCACGGACGAGCCGGCTGAAAACCTCGTATTCGCGGTTGGACAGCAGGGTATGCGGCGGAGCGTGTTGCGGCTTGGAAACATCGCTGGCGAGCAGTTCGGCGACCTTGGCGCTGACGTAGATGCCGCCGGTGGCGACCTTGCGGATGGCCGACAGCAGGAAGTCGCCGTCGAATTCCTTGGTGAGGTAGCCGGAGGCGCCTGCGCGCAGTGCGCGCACGGCGTACTGTTCTTCCTGATGCATGGTGAAGATGAGCATGGGCAGCTGCGGTCGCACTTCCTTGACCAGTTTGATCAGCTCCAGGCCGTTGCGTCCCGGCATCGACAGGTCGAGGATGAGCATGCCCCAGTTGCGCTGGCGAACCTTGTCGAGCAATGACTTGCCGTCGCAGGCTTCGCCCGCGAACTCCAGGTCCGGCGTGTCGTCGAGGATCTTCTTGAGGCCGTTGCGGATCACCCCGTGGTCATCGGCAACGAGTACCTGCACCCTGGTCATGTCTCTTCTCCCATCGGGATCGGAACTTTGAAGGGGACCCGCACTTCGATCGTGGTGCCATGCCCGGGCGCACTCATGATCGTGAACTTGCCGTCGACGGCGGTGGCGCGCTCGCGCATGCTGACCAGTCCGATGCCACTGCCGTTGTGGTCGTGAACAAAACCCTTGCCCGAATCGCGCACGCTCAAAACCAATTCGTCACCATCCGCGACGAAACTTACCTCCAGCTGATCCGCATTTGCATGACGTGCGACATTCGTCAACGCTTCCTGCACGATCCTGAAGAGCGCCGTCGCCAGGGTGTTTTCCTTGACCAGTTCCGCTGCCGGCAGGTTGCACACGGCCTGGAGGTTGCTGCGCTTGGTGAGTTCCTCGACCTGCCAGCACACGGCTTCCGCCAAGTCGAGATCGTCCAGGATCCGTGGCCTCAGTTCGGTCGAGATACGGCGGACGGAAATAATGGCGCCATCCAGCATCTGGCGCATGGCATCGAGCATGCCGGGCTCTGGCTGCCGGCCTTCCCTGAGGCGTCCGCTGAGCCAGGTCAGTTCCAGCTTGAGTCCGGTCAGCTGCTGGCCCAGGTCGTCGTGCAATTCGCGGGAAATACGTGTGCGCTCTTCCTCGCGCACGGATTGCAGCGAGATCGACAGCTGGCGCAGCTCGGAGTTGATCCTGCGGAGATCGGCGTCCTTGCGATGGCGTTCGGTGATGTCCCGCAGGACGGCGGTGAACTGCGGCTTGCCGTTGATCATCGTTTGCGAGATGGCCGATTCCAGCGGAAACTCGCGACCGTCGGCACGGAGCCCGAAGATCTCCACCTGCATCGCCATCCCCCGCGAGGGCACGCTCGAGTCCATGAACGATTGCACATGCCCTTCGTGGGCCTCGCGCCCTGGCATCGGCATCAGACAGGTCAGCGGCCTGCCGATGATGTCGGTGGCAGACACGCCGAACATGTGTTCCGCCGCCAGGTTGAACATGACAATGTTTTGCGCCTCATCCACTGAGACGATCGCGTCCATGACCGAGTCGATGGTGAGTCGATAGCGATCGTCCGCCTCCTGCAGGGCGGAATTGAGCGAAGCCTCCCGCCGCAGCTCGATCGCCAACAGCGCCGCGGCAACGATGATGAAGAACGACACCAGCAGTGCGCCGGCCACGACGGTAATGGCGTTTTCGTGCCAGGCCGACAACGTTTCCGCATCGTTGTTGGTGACGCTTACCAGGAAGGGGAAATCCTTGACGTAGCCGAGGGCGAATACCCGCCGACTGTCGTCCGTATTCCTGTGGCTGAATTGCCGCAGGTCCTCGTTCGTCGAGTCAAAACGCACACCCCGCAATTCGGGCGCCGGCTTGCCCATGTCATCTTCACGATGGGGCAGGCTGGCGATCAACATGCCATCGTTCATGTAGAGCCCGATCGGCCGCAGGAAGTCCTGCTCCATGTAGCCGTAGAACTGTTCGAAGTGATCGAGGTCGATGGCGGCCACCACGACGCCGCGAAACCGGTCGTCCGGATCATCGATGCGGCGGGCAAGATAGAGCAGCCAGGTGCCTTTGGCCTGATCCTTTACGGGGGGGCTGATGAAAAGCCCGGTTTCCTGGCCTTGGGAAAGAAGCTTGAAATAGCCCGCGTCCGACACTGATCTGCGCAGTATCGTGTCAGGGCTGGATGAATTGGCAACACGGCCGTTTGCATCGGCGACGAATATCTCGGCCAGTTGCCGCGATCCAGCGAGCTTGGTGCCAAGCAGCAGCTGAACCTGCGGGCTGTCCAGGCCCAGTTGGATTCCGTACGGAGTCTGCAACCGGTCCTGAACTCCCCGAAGGGCGAGGTCTGCGTTGCGGAATGACTGTTCGGTCTGATCCATCAGCAGGCGCGCCAGGCTGTTGGTTTCCCGATGCGCGCGCGCCAGATCGCGAGCACGCAGATTGAGGAGAAAGGAAGCCACCAGCATGGCTATGGCGATGATCGTGAGTGCAGCCAGCAGATAGATCGCTCGGGCCGGGCGGAATGGCTGTTTGGACATGCTCGGGCTCTCGAAGGCGGTGCGACTCGGGCGCGAAGAAGGGGCAGGGCGCACGGACGGTGGCTGGGTCACTGGACCATCAAGCAGGTCATCATGCTCACGTTCCCTGCCGGGAACGTCGATGCATGGCCACCATGAGCACGCGCGATCGCGAAGATTGACGGCATGTCTCCTCCCCCTTGATGCACCGTAAGTCATTGTACATCTGGGCTTTCCCTGTCCGGACTTTGTACTGGCGCAAGCCATGCCGGAGCCCGCAGCATCCATGCAGAGGTTACTCACATGGCTGCGTTGACACTTGACGCAGATCAACCAGAGGCTCTCGTCAAGCGGCACTGATTCGCGGGGTGGGGGTACCCGAAGAGGTTTCCGGCGGGCTTTGAAGCATGGATGGCCACTCGATGCTTGGCGGGGATCCATGCGACGGGTACGCCGGTCAACGGTGCTGGGCGGTCACCAGGCACCTTGGCTGTGTCCACGGCCGGCCGGGTGCCTCACTCGCTATGCGTATCGGTTCCAGGTCGAGTGCCCTCCTCGTCACCGATATGGGCGGGGCCGCACTCATTATTTCCTATCCGCCATAGGACTAATCCTATGGCAATTTTCATCCCCTCTCCGATGGTTGGCCTCATGGGTCACGACCATAATTCGCTCATGCCTATGGTGTGCTGCAAGCGATGCCACAGGTCAGTACTTGGGAAAAACCATCCACCAAGGTGAAATTGAAATGATGCAAATTTCTCGCTCCGCGCTGGCAACCATCGTCACCGGTATCGCCATTTTTGCGTTTGCTCCCACCTCTCGCGCCGCCGACATGGATGCGGCCAAGGCATTGGCGAGGACCAACAACTGCTTCAAGTGTCACGCCATCTCGCGCGACAAGGACGGCCCGGGTTGGAGAAAAACTGCGGAAAAGTACAAGGGCAATCCAGACGCCGAGGCAAAGCTGATCCATCACCTGACATCGGGTGAGATGGTGAAGCTCGCCGATGGCAGTCAGGTGCACCACGAAATCATCAAGACGGATCCGGCGAACGACACGGCACAAATCAAGAATCTGGTGGACTGGATCCTTTCGCTGTAGGCGTCAGCTGGCATTTGCGGGCCACCCGGACCGCCGCTGTTATCTACCCATGAGTGAGCCGGGTGATGTGCCAACCAGAAGTTCATGTCGAAGTCGCGAGAAGCAAGATCCAGCGAAACATCTGATTCGGCAGAGCTTGATCAACCCATCGATAAAGCAGGAAGGGACCTGACAAATGCATCTCACAAAGAAACTCATCCTGGGGGCTACCCTCATCCTGGCAAGCTGGACTGTGCCAGCGTTGGCGGGCAACCCCCCCATCCAGTTACCCGACCTGGGTTCAAACCAGGCAGCATTGCATCAGTCGACCGCTGAAACAGCCAGGCGTGCGCTGGCCGATGATGCGAAATGCACTCGGTGTCATGACGAGAATGAATCGAAGCCGATTTTGTCGATCTACCAGACACCGCATGGTGTCAAGGGCGATGCGCGGACGCCGACTTGCCAGTCGTGCCACGGCACGAGCGAGAAGCATCTGGCCGGAGACAAGACGGGAAAGGGGATTCCGCCGCCGGATGTGATGTTCAACAAACATGACTACCCGATGTCGGATGCGGGCGACCGTACTGGCGTATGCCTGACCTGTCACAAGGGTACGCAGCGCACCCATTGGGAAGGAAGCAAACATCAGACCAATGGTCTGGCCTGCAACGACTGCCACAAGGTTCATAACGCAGTCGACCCGGTGCGCAGCAAGGAGACCCAGGCCGCCGTGTGCGAAACCTGCCACAAAGACCGCAAGGCCGACCTGCGGAAGATATCTCACCACCCCGTCGGCGAAGGCCAGGTGGCTTGCTCCGACTGCCACAACCCGCACGGCTCCACCGGACCGTTCCTGCTGACGAAAGCCACGGTGAACGAGACCTGCACGACATGTCATGCGGAAAAGCGCGGCCCGTTCCTGTGGGAGCACCAGCCGGTGGCCGAGGATTGCACGAATTGCCATACGCCACATGGCTCGAACATCTCGCCGCTGCTGAAGTCGCGTCCGCCCTTCCTCTGCGCCGAATGCCACGACGGTCCGCACAACAGTCAGTCAGCCTTTGGTCCGAACGTTGGTGGCTTGCAATCGACCATCGCAGGATTCGCGGCCAGTGGCGGTCGTGCACCAAACCCAAGCTCAAGCGGTGGCGGACGCGCGTGCCTGAATTGCCACGTGATGGTCCATGGCTCAAACAGCCCCGCTGGCGCCTACCTGCATCGTTAACTATTAGGGACGTGATATGAAATCCGTAAATGGAGTGCTTTCCGTCAAGTCACTGGTGCTGGCGATCCTCTCGGTATTGCCGCTGGTTGCCTTCGCACAGAGTGATGACGACGTCTCGATCCTGACCAAGCCCACCAATTTCGTTGAATTGGGTCTGGGCAATGTGTCCAGTGATTCCTACAACTTCGGCCAATACAACGGACTGGGCAAGTCCGGCATCTTCGGGATTGGCAGTCTGGGCGTGCAGGGTGGCGATGCCTACGGGCAGGGCCCGGGTACGCGCCGCTGGTCGATTGCCGCTACGAATCTGGGAACGGACATCCGGGCGGTCGACGCCACGATCCGGGACCAGGGGCATTGGATGTTCGGCCTCGACTTCGCCCAGCAGCATCACGACATTGCTGACTTCTGGACGCCGCTGCAGGGGTCCATGGGGGGTAATGTCTTCACGATGCCGGAGGCGTTCGGTACGGTCAATACTCGCCGGCCGTCGACCGCGATCCCCTATGGAACGCAGGTCCTCACCCCCACTCAGGTCGGGTACTTCCACAAGGTCAACGTGCACACCGACCGCTACAACACGGGCGTCACCTTTGGCTACAACTTCAACCCGAAGTGGAATGTCCAACTGAACTGGAAACACATCGAGCAGTCCGGAGCGAAGCTGATCTCCTCCGGAACCGACGAGAACAATACGTCAGCCGGGGCCACGCTGGCAGGCTATTCGGCCGGAGGTGAGCGGATTCAGATGCTGATGAATCCGACGGATTACACGACGGACAACATCGACTTCGCGTTGAACTGGGCTGGAACCAAGGCATTTTTCACCGCGGGCTACTTCGGGTCACGCTTCGTCGATAACTACTCGAGCGTCAGTTTCCCCAATCCGTTCGACACCGGGACGGCGCCCAATGGTTCCTTGCTGGGTGCGCCGTATCCGGTCAACGCACTCAGTACGCCGCCGAGCAATGACTTCAACCAGGTCAATTTCAGCGGCGGCTACAATCTGACGCCAACGACCCACCTGGTCGGCGGCTATTCCTACGGCCGCAACACGCAGAACATGGGTTATGTCAACCAGGATCAGATGGCGCCCGGTGGGCTACCCGTCAATTCGCTGCACGGTCTGGTCATCACCACCCATGCTGACGTCAAGCTCACCAACCAGACCACCAAGGATCTCAGCCTGTCGGCGGGTATCAAGTACAACGAGCATGACAACCAGACGCAGGCGTACACCTACACGTTCCTCGATCTGGGCGGCGAAGCGCAAACCTCGTTCAGCATTCCCCTCAGTTACAAGACCACGGAAGGAACACTCGACGGCGATTACCGCATCACCAGCGGTCAGCGTCTGCACTTCGGGTACGAGTACAAGGATACACGGCGTGGGTGCGACAACGCGGTACCGGTTGACTCCGCCACCGGCATCCCCGTGGGTGCCGACGTTTCCGCGACGAACACTGGTTACTACCAGCTCGTCGGGGTACTCGGCTGCGTTGCGGTCCCCAAGGAAGAGCTGAACAAGTTCGTGGTCAACTACCGCGCGAATGCCAGTGATGCGCTGAACTTCAATGCGGGTTACGCCTATTCGGATCGCAACTCCACCGTGAATCCGGCTTTCTACAGCCCGTTGCAGGCCAACAGCGAAGGCTTCGAGAACTACAACTACCAGGCATTCTTTGACGGCTCGCGCCGGCAACAAATGCTCAAAGGCGGCGTCAACTTCCAGGCGAGCGACAAGCTGAACCTGAGCATGGACATGCGCGGCACGAAGGACGAATACTACGATTCGGTCCTGGGTGTGCAACAGGGCAAGTCAGGCAGTGTCAATCTGGACGCGGCCTACCAGATCTCCGAGAAGACCTCGGCGTCGGTCTATGCCAACTGGCAATACCGGTCACGCGACATGGTCAGTACTTCCGGACGTAATTCGGTGGGTACTTCCGGGCTCACCGGGTGGTCGAACAACCTGATCGACAAGGGCTCGGCCTTCGGCTTCAATCTGAAGCATGACGGCTTGATGCATGGAAAGCTCGATCTCAAGGTCGATGCGTCCTACTCACTGGATACGACGCGCTACAACACGCAGAGTTACACCACCGCAGCCATCCCTGGTGTGACGTGCGCGACGGCGCCCAGAAACAGTGGCTATAACTGTGGTTCCACACCGAATATCAGCAGCGAATTGCTGCGGGCGGCATTGACCGCCAACTACCACATCGACAAGCGCAGTTCGGTCGCCGCCGGTTATATCTTCCAAAAGCTTAACTCGAACGACTATTACTACAACTTCTACCAGTTGGGTTCCACCGGCACCACGACGATGCCGACTAATCAGCCAAGCCCGAGTTACACCGAGAATGTCGTGTTTGTGGCCTATCGCTACAGTTTCATGTAACAAGTATCGGTCCCTGCGTAGCGCCTTTCAAACCACGTTTGATCCCGACATGCCATCAAGGCATGTTGGGATGCTCTCGGTCGATTATCGATTCACCAGAAAAGTTTATGGCGGATAGTGTTTTGAAAAGCCATTGATTTTCAGAAGTATTCGAGGAAGTTGGCAATGAACAACAACCATGTGCCGGGACAAAAAAGATTGGCTGCAAGAATTTCCGCTTTGGTCATCGGTGCACTGACGATCTTCGCACCATGGTATATAAGCGGGCCTCTGGCAACATTGAATCGCGGCATTTTCTGGACCTACGTCATCACCGGCGTTCTGATGATGACGGTGGCCGTCGTTGCGTTGATATGGCGCCGCGCGCTCTGGCCTGCATGGGCATTCTTCCTTCTCACGGTGTGGATAATCCTTGCCCCTGACACACTGAGCTCTGCGGCAAAAGATGTATCCATCATGCACTTCATTCTTGGTGCCGCAGGCATTGTGGTATCCATATTCTGGATACGGCGCATGTTCGGGCGCATTCCGCAGGATCGACCGATGGTGAAAGGGCGAACCTTCCGCGAGTGTTCCAGCAGTGAGCGCACGCTGTATGGCTTGGTGATATGCGTTCTTGGCCTTGGCTATTGCATGGCGTTGGGTTATCTGTACATGACCCATGCAGGCCTCAGCGGCAAGCCCGGAATTTCGGTGCAGGACATCGCCATCACGTACTACGGCAATCGAAGCGGTACTCGACTGGAGCTGATGCTGCGCGGCCAGATGCGGGACAAGATCAGCCCGAATGAAATGGATCGGGTGGTTGCATGGTTGAAATCCGGTTCGACCGAAGATGAGTATGACGAAACGATCTATCCGATCGTCATGAAGGATTGCGCGAGTTGTCACAGCGCAAACTCCGGCAAGAACCTGAAGGATTACACGACGTACGAGGGCATTATCCCCGTGGCTACGGTCGACCATGGCATGTCGATCGAGACATTGGTGAAATTGTCCCACATTCACCTGTTTGGCATTGGGCTGGTCACCTTCGTGCTGGGATTCGTGTTCACTTTTACGGCGCTTCCGGCCTGGTTCAAGAATGTCGTTATCGTGGCGCCTTTCTTTGCGATGGTCATAGATATCGCCACGTGGTATCTGACCAAATGGGATCCGGTGTTTGCCTATACCGTGATTGTTTCCGGGCTGATATTGGGAAGCGCGTGGGGCATTCAGATATTCGTTTCGCTCTATCAGATCATCTTTCTTCCGGCGGCCGCAGAGAGCAAGACCTCGTCGAATTGATCGGGCCTGCCTGCATGGCCTGACGGGTATTCAGGCAGGCTCCCGGGTCGGCGAGTCGTTTTGCTCGACGTGCCCACTGACTGCTGCAGGCGGCGGGTTGGCGGTGACGGGTTCAATCAGGCGTGATTTACGCACACGGTTTCAGGGAGTCGGTCGTCCGAATCAGTGGCGGGCGTCAGACAAGCCAAGGATGGCTACTTCCCTGATCTGAATTCCGCGCATGTCCACGGTGCTGGGATTCGCGGTTTTTCATGGCAAGACTCAAGGAGGCAACCATGTCTTCCAAAAAATTCATTTATGCAGCGCCACTGGCCTTGTTGCTTGTTGCCGGCTGCAGCCAGCGCGCGGTCAGCTACAGTCGGGACATAAACCCGATATTTCAGGATAACTGTTCTGTTTGTCACAGCCCGGGAGGTGCCGGCTTCGAGCAGAGCGGTTTCAGCGTGGCGACATACGAGGACGTCATGAAGGGCACCAGGTATGGCCCCGTCGTCTCGCCGGGCAGCAGTGTCGGCAGCACCCTGGTCAGGCTGGTGAAACACCAGGCTGACCAGACGATCAACATGCCGAAAAATTACACGATCGACTTGACCAGACACGACAATATCGTGCTGCCGGGGGTCGATGCGCGCAAGCTTCCTCCACGGGACGTGGAACTGATCTCGGATTGGGTCGATCAAGGCGCCAAGAATAATTGACCGGCCTTTTGCCATGGCATCGACTGCATGGGCGGGCTCGATTCTGATGTGCAGCACCCGGTGCCGATAGGTGGCTCAGGCAAACGCGGGCGAGAGCGAGCTTGAGCGCCATAAGCTGATGTCGGTCGGAAAAGGGCTGGTCGCGAACCGTTGCCGTGTCCATGCCGGCTTGAGTGTATTGACCTCGGATCGGGTGGCGCGGCAGAGCGACCATCAGTGAAGTGGCTCGCCCTTGGGTCAGCAGATTGCCATCGGGCTGGTGCTGGAATCGACCATGCCGAGCGCGTGTGTCGCACCGTGCGTTGTCGGAGCCGGATGTGAGGGATCAGTGCCGCGGATACGGCATGGGCTGTCGGCAGCAGCCAATCCGGTCAGACGGTTGGCAGATGCCAGCCCCAGCCGCACG
>JAPHUU010000002.1 GCA_026193555.1 Rhodanobacter sp. | reverse complement strand
TCACCTGAGATGCCCTTGCCTTCCGCTAATCCTTCCCCTTGCCGGGTGGATAGAGGACTTTCACCTCCAAGCAGGTGCGCCCTGCCGGGCGCACCAAAAGAAAACCCGCCGAAGCGGGCTGCATATGCACAAATCCCCTGTGGCGCAGGCGCTCTCAGTCGCCCTGTCGCAATTCGGGAGCAAGCCGCCGCGGATTCACGCGGCGTCGAGTTCGACGCGAGTCACCAACATGCCGCGCTCGCGCAGCGCATGGTTCAACGACTGCTTCACTCGCGTGCCGAGGTTGCGCCGGTCGCTGCGGTCGACGACCGACGCTTCACGCAAGACTTCGCTGGCGCCGTGGCGGATCAGCTGGTCGACCTGCTCGAATACCGGATCGGCGCGCTCCGGTTCCAGCACCTGCCAGTAGACCGTGCCCCGCACCTCGTGGGCATCGGCCAACGGCTCCTCGAAACGCAGGATCTGGCCGGCCAGATTGATCTTGTGCACCACCTTGTCCAGCACCGGCATCACCAGATGCAGGCCCGGCTGCAACAATCGCGTCGGCCGGCCACGCCGATGCAGGCTATGCACCTGCCCGGCCGGCACATACCGAATCACACTGACAGGCAGCGCGATCAGGATTACCAGGAGGGCGGTCAGCGTGGTCAACATTAGGTGTTCGATTTCAATGTGTTATTGGCAGCTTCTTGACGTGAAGCTGGAGGTTGATGGTACAGCGCCATGACTATAGAAAGATTAACCCACATTTAACAACAGATTTTCGTGATCGACAATCACCTGTTTGCGACGGCGTTCGCAATTCGGAGACTGCGGGCGGTTCAATACGCACAGCCGATGCCGCTCGATTATTGCTTTGCAGCACGCAACTTCGGTTGTTCTTTTGGAGCGTCAGCGGCCTGCCATCGGCTTGCATGGGTGGTCAGTTGTTGTCCACCCATGAAACCCGTTGCAACGCAGCAAAAGACGATCTCACAAACACTTTACAAGCACTCATGAAAACGATTACGTTCCCGTCATAGAACGATTCCGTAACACCTCGGTTACTCACTATGTCGGCAGCCACCATCAAAGATGTAGCTCGCGAAGCCAAGGTCTCGGTGGCCTCGGTGTCGCGTGCCATGAATGGTGGCAGCGGGGTCACCGAGCAGACCCGCCAGCGCATCCAGGAGGCCGCCGAGCGTCTGCGCTACGTGCCGCATGCCGCGGCGCGCATGTTGATTACCCGACGCACCCGCACGATCGGCGCGCTGCTGCCTGACCTGTATGGGGAGTTCTTCTCCGAATTGATTCGCGGCATTGACCTTGCCGCCCGCGCGCAGGATCTGCATTTGCTGGTCGCGAGTTATCGCGGGCATCCAGAGGAACTTTGCGCCGCGCTGCGCACGATGCGTGGGCGCGTCGACGGTCTGCTGGTGATGTCGCCCTACGTGTCCACGCCCGTTGAGGTGGCGGCTGATCTGGCCAGCCTCCCGGTGATCCTGGTCAACACCCAGACCCTCGCGCCTGGAATCGGCGCGATCTGCATCGACAACTACGGCGGCGCGGTGACCATGGTCGAACATCTGGTCGCGATGGGCCATCAGCAGATCGCCTTCATTGCCGGCCCCGAGGACAATTTTGATGCGCATGAGCGTCGCCGCGGCTACCGCGAGGCCATGCGGCGATTACTGCCGGAGGTCACCGAGTGGATTCTCCCAGGTGATTTTGATGAAGCATCCGGTCATCGCGCAGGGTTGGCTCTTTTGGCGAGTACGCAACGACCTGATGCCGTGTTTGCCGCCAACGACATGATGGCGCTGGGTTGCCTGTTCGCGCTCGCCCAGGGCGGGTTGACGATCCCGGCTGACATCGCCCTGGCGGGATTCGACGACATTCCATTGGCCCGCTATGTACACCCAAGCCTGACCACGATGCGCACGAACATTGCCGATGTCGGGGGGCGCGCCGTTGCGATGCTGGTTTCCCGGGTGAGCAACGAAGCCGCTCCCGTCAAAGAGCGGGTGGTACTGACCACGGAGTTGATCGTGCGTGAATCAAGTGCGGCGAAACCAGCGCATTTCTAGTGCCGAGGACATTCGTTGATCGGGATGCGCGTAAATTTTTTCCGAATGTAAACGTTTACAAGTAATGATCGGGGCACGCCCCGATCCTGTTTCCAGACAATTCGAACGAATCTTGAGAGAGGGACTCAACATGAAGCCGCTTCCGAAAATGCTCCGCCGCCCGATTCCCACCCTGCTGACCTGCGCGCTGGCGAGTTGCCTGCTGCTAACCACGCCATCAGGATTTGCACAGAGCACCGACGCCACCCTTCGCGGGCTGATCAGCGTCGGTACGGCGCCAGCCAAGGATGCGAAAGTCAGCGCGACGAACCTCGCCACCGGATTGAGCCGTGCCGTGCAGGCATCCGCCGACGGCAGCTACAGCCTCAATGGCCTGCCGCCGGGCAGTTATCGCATTGACGTCAGCGCCGCCGGCAAGACG
>JAPHUU010000464.1 GCA_026193555.1 Rhodanobacter sp. | reverse complement strand
TGTCGACGATCAGCAGCAGCGAACGCTCCGAGCGCGCGGGCCTGATCGCCGCGCTGGTGCTCACCGTGCAGACGGTGTTCTTCTTCATCTTCTACCAGCAGATGTCGACCTCGTTGAACCTGTTCGCCCTGCGCAACGTGAACCCGAGCTTCGACATTTTCGGCTTCCATCTGTGGAACTGGTCACCGGCGCAGTTCCAGTCGTTCAACCCGATCTGGATCTTCATCCTCAGCCCGATCCTGGCGCTGATCTACAACGCCGCGGGACGCAACGGCAAGGACATGTCGATCGCGACCAAGTTCGCGCTGGGCTTCGCCGCCGTGGCGCTGGGCTTCTTCATCTACAGCTGGGCCAACCATTTCGCCATCGACGGCAAGACCACGTCATGGGTGATGGTGTGGGGTTACGGCGCCTCGTCGCTGGGTGAACTGCTGGTCAGCGGCCTGGGTCTGGCGATGATTGCGCGCTATGTGCCGGAACGGATGGGCGGCTTCATGATGGGCGCCTATTTCGTTGCCTCCGGCGTCTCCCAGTACCTTGGCGGCATCGTCGCCAATTTCGCCAGCATCCCGCAAAACATCACCGACCCGCTGCAGACCATGCCGATCTACACCGCCTTGTTTGCCAAGCTGGGCTGGGCCGGCGTCGCCTGCACCGTGATCGCGCTGGCCGTATTGCCGCTGATGAAAAAGCTGTCCGCCGAGCATCACGCGCACAGCATCGCCACCGACACTCCGCTGCCGACCGTCCGTTCGGAACAATGATCACGGTGGTGACCTTGCGGCCCGCAGCGCAAGCGGGCCGCGGCACCCGACCAACCGCTCACCCGCCATGCCAAATCAGATCGTCAAGCGCCGGGTAGGACCGTACGCACTGGCCCGCACCCTGGCCTGGCTGCGGCTGTGTGCCATTGCCGGACAGAGCGTGGCGGTGCTGGTCTGCTCCGAATGGATGCATCTGGCGATCCCGGTGCTGCCGCTGCTGGTCGGCATCGGCTTGCTGGCCATTTTCGCCGTGCTTGCCGCATGGCGGCTGAGGCAACCCTGGCCGGTGCGTGAGTGGGAAACGGTCGGACACATCGCCGTCGATACGCTGGTGTTGTGCTACCTGCTCTATTTCACCGGTGGTGCCAGCAATCCTTTCATCACCTTGCTGGTAGTGCCGATCGCACTCAGTGCGGCCGCACTATCGGTGCGCGCGCTGCTGGTGGTATCGATGCTGGCCGGTGTCGCCTATCTGGCCCTGCTGGTACCGCACGTGTCACTGCCGCTGCCGCTCAACAGCAGCGAGGGTGAGTCCCTGCGTGATATCGGCATGGGGGTGAATTTCGCGATCACCGCCTTGCTGCTCGGCTTTTTCATCAACCGTCTGGCGCGCGCGGTACGCATGCAACAGCTGGAAGTGCAGCGCGTGCGCGAGCGAGCCCTGCGCGACGAAGGCATCCTGGCGATCGCCACCCAGGCTGCCGGCGCGGCGCACGAGCTGAACACCCCGTTGTCGACGATGCGCACGCTGCTGCCCGAAATGCGTCGCGAACATGCCACCGATACCGCTCTCGCCGAGGACCTGACGCTGCTGGAAGGCCAGGTGGACCGCTGCCGCACGATCCTTCGCGAAATGGTCGCGTTCGGCAAGGCGCAGCTGTCACAGGAACCGGAGCGACTGAGCGTGGGCGAGTTCATCCACGGCTGCCTGGAGCGATTCCAATTGTTGCGACCCGAGGCCGAGCTGACCCTCGAACTGGACCAACGCACCGCGGGACTGCGCTTGCGCACGCCACCAGGACTGCGCCACGCCCTGCTGAACCTGCTCAACAACGCGGCCGATGCTTCGGCCAGCCTCGACTCGAACGTGGTGTCATTTCAGGTGCTGCGTGACGATCACTGGCTGCAATTTTGCGTGCGCGATCACGGCCCCGGCTTCACGCCCACCGGCCAGCCGCAGTTGATCGGACAGACACAGAAGCAGGCGGGGCTCGGCATCGGGCTGGCTCTGGCGGAAGCGACGGCCGAGCGTCTGGACGGCGAACTGATCGCCGTCAACGTGGCACATGGTGCGGAATTGCGCCTGCGCCTGCCACTTGCGGTGATTGCCGAAAAGTGAACCCTGCCGGGAAACCCCCGCTCCCCATTGCCGTTGGCCATCCGTCGGCCGACCGCATGTGGCGCCATGCGTGCAAGCTCCACCGCAACCGGCAACAATGAACAACTGATCCATCTTGAGGAAACACCGTGATGACCGAGTTGCCCCAAGCTGCCATGGCGCGCCCGCTGCTGCTGGTCGACGACGATCCCACCTTTCTGCGCGTACTCGCGCGTGCGCTCAACTCGCGCGGGTTCGAGGTGATCACCGCCACCAATTTCGATGAGGCCCGTATGCTGACGCGGCAGCACCGCCCGCGTTACTGCGTGCTCGACCTCAAGCTGGGCGAGGAGAATGGCCTGCGGCTGATTCCCGAACTGCATGCCCTGGTGCCCGACGTGCGCGTGCTGCTGCTCACCGGTTACGCCTCGATCGCCACCGCAGTGGAGGCCATCAAGCGCGGCGCCCACGACTATCTGTCCAAGCCGGTGGATGCCGATGCGGTGGTGCGCGCCTTGCTCGATGGCGACAGCAGCGACCCCGACGAGAACGAACCGCCCGACGCACCCGAGGCGCCGCTTGCATTGCGTAGACTCGAATGGGAACACATCCAGCGCGTGCTGACCGAATGCGACGGCAACATCTCCGAAACGGCACGCAAGCTCGGCATGCATCGGCGCACCCTGCAGCGCAAGCTGAGCAAGCATCCGGTGCGCGAACGTCCTGATCGCGAGGATTGAACCGTAGGAGCGCACCCTGTGCGCGATGCTCTTCGTCATGTTATGCAAAAGCATCGCGCACAGGGTGCGCTCCTACAACAAGCACCCGCCTGCGTGCCTGATTATTTCGTCTCGAAGCGGACGCGCTTGTCGTCGAACACCGCCCGCTTGCCGTCGATGTCGGCGATCAATTGCATCGCTGCCGTGGCTGGCATCTGCTCGAAGTTCAACGATACCGCGCGATTGTCCAGCGCTTCCGGGTTGACCAGCACGAAACCGGCCTTGGCTGCCACGGCCTCGGCGATCTCCCTCGCGCCGCGGTCCTTGCTCCGCTGACTGATCGTCACGGGATGCCAGGCGGACAACAACGAGCCGCTCTCGCATCCTGCGTTTGGCGTCACTCCGATCTTGATGGTGTTGTTTTCCAGTTTGATCTGGTCCGGATGACTGCCATTGATCACCTGACCAAACACGATCGTGGCCAATTGCCCCGGCATGGTGCGCACAATCGGCTTGCCGGACATCGTCCGCACGTTGCCGGCAACGCGTTCGAAGCGGGTATCGACTTGCGTGCGGATCTCAAGCTGCCCGTCGGTGACCGGCGACACGGCGAAACTGCCCTGCCATGAGAGCTTGTCGCCATCGGTGCCGCTCATCCGCGTGGGTTCGCCCGGTTTCACGCAGCGAGTGAAGTGCATTGAATCCGGATGACCGCCCATCGCCACATCGATCTTCAGGGTGTACTGCCTGGACATGCCCATTTCACCTTGTGGCGGTGGCGACGGTGCCGCGGCATACACCGCACCGGCGATGCCCACTGCAAGCAAGGCCATCGACGCAGCGCCGACACGTCGGCGTGAGGGCGTGAGTGGTCTGGAATTCAACATCGCAATACGCTCCGTGAGTGGATGACGAGGTGACCACAGGCAACCCACCGGCAGGGCGATCGTCGCCGACTGGGTTTTCAACATCGCATTTGCGTAGCTGCGCCGCTGGACATCGTGCTCAAGCAGCACGGCGGCATCGCAGGCCAGCTCCTGATCGTGGCGCAGCGCGGCCACTGCCCACCAGGCCAGCGGATGGAACCAGAACACGGCAGTGACGACTTGCGCGAGCAGGGACCACCAGCCATCAGCACGGCGTGCATGCATGGTCTCGTGAGCGAGGATCAGGGTCTGCTCGATGACGTCGTAACGCTGCTCGAAATCCGCCGGCAACACGATCCGGGCTCGCCATGCCCCGACCAGCGCCGGACCCACGTCATTCGAGGTCGTGCGCAACACCGGCCAGCGCGATCCAACCTTGCTGATCAAGGTGGCATGCCGCAGGCGTCGGCGATAACGCCATTGCAGCCAGCCGGCCAGAATCAGTGAAAACGCGGCCCCTGCGAGCCAGCAAAAGATGACGATGAAGCGCCAGTCCAGGCCGCTCACGTCGGTGGCATGCAACGGCAGCACGGTGCTGGCCGAGGTGACGGCATAGACCACCGTCGGCATGCTTCCGAATCGGGCTGCGGGATGCGGCAACTGGCTGACGATCAAGCTCAGCAGCGGCAGCAACCACAGCGTGCAGGCGCGTTCGGCACCGAACAGCCGCCGGCACGGCTTGCGCAACGCCATGACCAAAAGCATGGCCGCGGTGAACGCGAGCAGCAGCAACCAGCCACGCCCAAGCCAGTCGATGCCGGCAAGATCAAGCCTGTTCATCGTCGAGCTCCCTCAGCAGCTTGCGCAGTTCGGCGATGTCCTTCTTCGACAGTTTGCGCTGTTCGGAGAAGTGCGCCACCAGTGGTGCCACGCGACCACCGAACAGGCGGTCGAGCAGACCCTTGCTCTCCTGCTGCACGTATTGCTCGCGGGCGAGCAACGGGGTGTACAGATAGCGCCGACCGTCGCGTTCGGCATGCACGGCCTTCTTCCGTAGCAGGCGGTTGAGCAGGGATTTCACCGTGCCCTCCTGCCAGTCCTGCGCCGGACCCACCTCGGCGAGAATCTCCTCGGCCGTGCGCGGCGCTTTGCCCCACAGCACTTCCATCACTACCGCTTCGGCTTCGCTGATTGCCATGAATCACCGTTTACACGTGTAAGTGTATTGATGTTTACACGCGTAATTGATGGCGTCAAGCACCATACGCGGCGCGCGATGACGTGGAGGCAAGCCCACCTGCGACCTTGGTACGAGGCGGGCCGCATTCGATCCGTCGTATCCTTGGCGTCTGACTCTCCTGCAGGAAGGCACCGCGATGGACAAGGTTTACCCCAGCGCCGCGAAGGCGCTCGACGGACTGCTGGTCGACAACATGACAATCGCCGCTGGCGGCTTCGGCCTGTGCGGCATCCCGGAGAACCTGATCGACGCGTTGCTGCAGGCCGGCACCAAGGGGCTGACCATCGTCGGCAACAACGCCGGCGTGGACGACTTCGGCATGGGCCCGCTGCTGAAGACGCACCAGGTGAAGCGCGTGTATGCCTCCTACGTGGGCGAGAACAAGGAGTTCGAGCGCCAGGTGCTGGCCGGCGAGCTGGAGCTGCACCTGACCCCGCAAGGCACCTTGGCCGAGAAGCTGCGCGCCGGCGGCGCCGGTATTCCCGGCTTCTACACCCGCACCGGCTTCGGCACCAAGCTGGCCGAGGGCAAGGAAACCAAGGTCTTCAACGGCAAGGAATACGTGCTGGAGGAGGCGATCCGCGCCGACCTGTCGATGGTCAAGGCGTGGAAGGGTGACGCCCACGGCAACCTGGTGTTCCACGCCACCGCGCGCAACTTCAACCCGATGATCGCCACCTGCAGCGAGATCTGCGTGGCCGAGGTGGAGCATCTGGTCGAGGTGGGCGAGCTCGACCCGGATGCGATCCATGTGCCGGGCATCTATGTCGACCGCATCGTTCAGGGCGCGAAGTACGAGAAGCGGATCGAGTTCCGTACCGTTGCCGGCGCCAATACCGGCAAGGAAAATCCCGTCCGCACCGCGATGGCGAGGCGCGCGGCGAAGGAGCTGCGCGACGGCTACTACGTGAACCTGGGCATCGGCATCCCGACCCTGGTGGCGAACTTCATCCCCGAGGGCATCAACGTGACCCTGCAGTCGGAGAACGGCCTGCTCGGCATCGGCCCGTTTCCGGACGATGCGCACGTCGATCCGGACCTGATCAATGCCGGCAAGCAGACCATCTCCACCCTGCCAGGCTCGAGCTTTTTCTCCAGCGCCGACTCGTTCGCGATGATCCGTGGCGGCCACATCGACCTGTCGATCCTGGGCGGGCTGGAAGTGTCCGCCAGTGGCGATCTCGCCAACTGGATGGTGCCGGGCAAGATGGTCAAGGGCCCGGGCGGCGCGATGGACCTGGTCAGCGGCGTCAGGCGCGTGGTGGTGCTGATGGAGCACAACGCGAAGGACGGCTCGCCGAAGATCAAGAACCAGTGCGACCTGCCCTTGACCGGCAAGCAGGTAGTCGACCTGATCATCACTGACCTGTGCGTGTTCAAGGTGCACGAAGTCGAGGGGCTGGTGCTGATCGAGTTGAACGAGGGCGTCAGCCTTGATGAGGTCCGGGCCAGAACCGGCTGCGGATTCACCGTGGATCCGGCACTCGAGGCGTAATACGGCTGCTAAGGCGCATCCCGTACGCGAATGCCCCATGCTCTCGCACGCCAGGGGGGATTCACGCGCAGGGTGCGTGCTACGGCCCCACGGCACCCGTTGCCGACGCAGCGGCCGGCAACGGGTCCGGAAAGTGGATGCGAGCGACGTTCTGCTGCCCGTGGTTGGTCAGCAATTCCAGCGGCCACTTGAAACGGTCGCTGATGCGCTGAGCGATCGCCAGCTCGAAGCCGTGGCGGTCGGCACCATCGGTCCGGGATGCTCCGCCCGTATCGTCCGCCGTCGGCGTGGTTGCATGGTTGCTCACCGCCACCATGCCCGGCCCGACAGTGACGAGCACGCGGCCCTGCTCGATCTGCTGGCAGGCATTGCGGATCAGCTGCCAGCACAGCACCGAGAACACCTGACGTGATCCCTGCAATGCAAAACGCACGGATTCCTCCAGCTCCAGTTCGACCTGGCGGCCATCCAGCAGAACGCGGGCCGACGCCAACTCCTGCACCAGCACGTCGTTGACCACGAAACGCTCGGTTTCCATCGCCGCGTCGGACTCGCGCGCCAAGATAAGCATGGCCTCGACCAGTGCCTCCATCTCGCGCGTGGCCCGCCGCAGGCGCTGCACCGAACGATGGCCAAAGTCGCTGAGGCCTTGCTCCTCGGCCAGCATGTCGAGCGACATCTTGATCACCGTGAGCGGGCTGCGCAACTCGTGACTGGCATCACGGGTGAAATCGCGTTCACGTTGGTTGTAGCCGGCGATGCGGCTGGTGAATCCGTGCAGCCCACGCGCCAGCGAGGCGACGTCGGCGTCGGTACTACGTCGGGACAGCCGTTCCGGGAATAGCGACTCGGCATCCGGCGGCCCTTCGCTCCAGTCGTTGACCAGTTTCGCCAGTGCACCCACCGCCCGCCATTCGCGCCGCGTGGCCATCCAGGCAAGCACCGTGGTGGCGGTGATCACCGTGATCACCGCCACCATCGGCGCCATGTTGTAGATACCCATGACGCTGATGATCGCAACGGCCAGGAATTGCAGGGTGAACACACACGCGATGCGTTGCCGGAACGTACGGGTGCGGAACGTGATGGCCGCCTGATGTTTGCTGTTCATTGGCTCTTTACCGTACCCGCATCAAGCCATCTGGGCGGCCGAGGCCACCTCCGTTTCAAGATCCGCGAGGCGATAGCCAGCCGAATGAATGGTATGTAGCAGAGGCCGTGCGAAGGGTTTGTCGATGACCCGACGCAGGTTGTACAGGTGCGAGCGCAAGGTGTCGGAGTCGGGCAAGGTATCGCCCCAGATCTCGCGCTCGATATCGCGCCGACTGACCACGCGTGGCGATTCGCGCATCAAGATCGCCAGCAGTTTCAGGCCGATCGGTGACACGATCAGCTCCTGGTTGCCGCGGGTCAGACGCAGGGTCGCGGTGTCCAGCGTCATGTCACCCACCGTCAACACCTCGGTGGACACCTGACGGCGATCACGGCGGATCAGGGCGCGCAGGCGCGCCTCCAGTTCAGGTACCTCGAACGGCTTCACCAGATAGTCATCGGCACCCGCCTCGAGGCCGATCAGCTTGTCTTCGAGCGTGTCGCGCGCCGTCAGCATCAGCACCGGGGTAGCCTTCTTCGCCTCCTTGCGCAGCTTGCGGCAGACTTCCAGCCCGTCCAGCCCAGGCAGCATCAGATCCAGCACGATCACGTCGTAGCTGTTGGACACCGCCAGATGCAAACCACTGACGCCATCAGCGGCATAGTCAACCGAGTAGCGACGCCGCTCCAGAAATTCACCCACCATCTCGGCGATCTGTCGATTGTCCTCAACCAGCAGAATCAGCCCGGCTTGCTCATCATGTACGGTCATATCAACCTCTCTCGCTGTGACTTCACATATGTGAAGATGTAGCGCGTGCAGAGTGATTCTTATGTGAAGCCGACCTGGGCGACATCGATCCAGTCGACCGTGCAGGCTGATGCAGCATCGGTGCCAGCACCTGCCACACGGTTTCCAGCACCTTCGGCTCGGCACTGGCCAGGGGATGCAAGCCATCATCCTGCATCAGCGCTGGATCCAGCGCCACGCCTTCGAGCAGAAACGGCACCAGCGCGACTTGCCGGTTCCGTGCCAGATCGGCGTACACCGCGCGCAAGCCATCGCGGTACTGCGGGCCATAGTTCACCGGCAGCTCGATGCCCAGCAACAGCACCTTCGCGCCCGATCGCTGCGCCATCGCGATCATCGCCGCCAGGTTGTCGCGCAGGGCCGCCAGCGGCAGTCCCTGCAGCCCGTCGTTGGCGCCCAGCTCGATCACCAGCACTGCCGGGCGATAGGTCTTGAGCAGGTCCGGCAGCCGGTTGCGGCCGCTCAGTGACGTCTCGCCGCTGATGCTGGCATTGACCACCGTCCACATCGGCACCATCTTGGCCAGGCGCGCTTCCAGCAGATGCACCCAGCCGGCCTCGACCGGTATGTTGTGCGCGGCGGACAACGAATCACCCAGCACCAGCACGGTTTTCGGGGTAGCCGCCTGCGCGGCACCGATGCCGCCCAGCAGCAAGCCGATCCATACCACCCAGCCAAGGCGTCGACGCATGAATGATTCTTCCCGTCCGCTTCTCGATGCCCGCGATGTTAGCAAGTCGGTGCTCGGCCCCGAGGGTCGGCTGGAGATCCTGCGCAAGGTCGACCTGCAGATCATGGCCGGCGAAAGCTTCGCGATTGTCGGCGCATCGGGCTCCGGCAAGACCACCCTGCTCGGCCTGCTGGCCGGACTCGACACCCCGGACAGCGGCAGCATCAAGCTCGACGGCCACGCGCTGGAGCGGCTGGATGAGGAAGCCCGCGCCGACCTGCGGCGCCGCCTGGTCGGCTTCGTGTTCCAGTCGTTCCACCTGCTGCCGGCATTGACCGCCGAGGAAAACGTGATGCTGCCGCTGGAACTGGAAGGCAGCAGCGCGGCCCGCCCGCGCGCTCGCGAAGCGCTGGAGGCGGTGGGCCTG
>JAPHUU010000282.1 GCA_026193555.1 Rhodanobacter sp. | reverse complement strand
GGTGACCTTGATTTCGGGCGGACACACGCCCTTGATATAAAACAACGCGAAGCCGACCGGGGGGGTCAGGAACGAGGTCTGCAAGCAGACCGCGAATAGGATCGTGAACCATACCAGGTCGAAGCCGAGGTTTTGCACCACCGGTGCGACCAGCGGCAGAATGATCAAGGTAATCTCGACCCAATCCAGGAAGAATCCGAGCAGGAACACCACGAACAGGATCGTTGCCACCCCCGGGTTCATCAGCACGCCCATCCCGGCGCGCCACGGCCACGAACGCTGCAGTGGGCGCAGGATCCGACACCGCCAGGCCAGCGGAAACCCGGCGCGCAGCACACTGGCCGGAAAGGCGGTCACGATCAGCAGGGGAGCCAGGTGATGCAGCAGCAGCTGCTGCAGGCGGTGCATGAAGAACTCATGCTCGGCGTAGTAGTCCAGATAGGTATGCAACGACAGGTAGATGATCGCCATGCCGGTCCAGAATGCCAGCTGGCGACTGCGTGGCACCCGCAGGCGGCGGCTGCCACGCAGGTAGAGCACGCAGACCACGATGAAGGTCGCGAGAAAGACCCACGAAAATTCCCACGGCACGATCCATTTCAGCAACGTTGTGATCACTTCACTGCACCAACGATCTCTTCCACGGCGGTTGCCGCATCCCAGCCGCCCAGCTTAATGCGGGAAGCGCGACCAGCCTTGCGGCAGATTGCCGCTTTTCGAAGCCCATTGAAACCGAACATCACGATCATCGGCGCTGCCGGCTGCGCCGACTCCGGCGCCAGCCGTAGAGCAGCCCGAGCAACACCACCAGCGCCGGCACCAGCACGATGTTGACGACTTTGACGCGCAGACCCAGCGCGTCGATCTCGGCATTGAGCTGGTGCTGCACGTCGCGCAGTTCCTTGTTGATCGCCAGCTGGCGCTGACGGAATTGCTCGATCTCGCGGCGTTGTTCCGCGCTCGCACTGCCACCGCGACTGCCCTTGACCGGTTGCAGCTCGTCCAGCCGGCGCCGGGTATCGGCCAGCTCTCGCTCGAGCTCGTGTTCCTTCTGCAGAAATTTCTGGTCGGCCACGTTCCGCAGCGCCTGCACGCGGGTGAATGGCCGCTGCGAGGTGGAACGGCCACGGATCGACAGCAGCACGGATGAACCACTCAGATTGTCGACCAGATTGGTGACGAAGTCGCCGTTGTTGGCAAACACACGCACCATCGACTGACCCAGCACCGTCTGCGGCTCCACCCACAGGCGGTCGGTGAGCAGGTCGGTGTCGGCCACCAGGATGACCTCCGCATTCGGCACGGAGACGGCCAGATGTCCGGGCTGGCTCGCACGTTCGGGAAACGCGCTGTCGAACGGCCCACGCAGCCGCGCCGCCAGCGCATAGTGCACGTTGTCCGCCTTGTAGCCCTGCAGCAGCGCCGTCGGGTCACTACTCGCCGCCAGCACCCGTTGAGCCGGCACCGCCTCCGCCTCCGCACTGCTCTGCAGCAGCGGAATCAGGCGTGCACGCGCCTTCGGCGCGAGATCGAAGTGGCCGATGGTGGAAACATTGATGCGCCGCAGGCTGGCGGTGACCGCGTCGCTGCGGTTGAGCTGCTGCGTGCCAAGGGCGAGCATGGCCGGGTGCTCGAAATTGCTGCCCGCCAACTCGATCGGCAAGGCGAGACTGCGGTCGAGCACGACCTCGTGCGGGTTGTAGACCACACCCCAGCGCGCGAACAAGCGTGGCAGGTCGGAGCTGTGGTCGACCGAGCCTGTTCCGTCAATGGCGTACGGCGCGTTGTCCAACTCGGCATCCGGGTCGACGAATATCGCAAGATGGCCGCCGCGCAGCACGTACTGGTCGATCGCGTAGAGCGCATCGTCCGACAACTTCCTGGGGTGAATCAGCAGTAACACCCTGATGCTGTCGTCGATCTTTTTCAGCCCGGCCGGATCGATCATTTTCAGGTCAAACAATTGACTCAGCTGCTGCGTCACCGCCCATGGCTGCCGGCCGGGTGCCGTGCCGCCATCGACCGGCAGCGAGCTGATCACGCCGACCAGCGGTTTGGCTGACTGGTTCAGTTCGTAGAGGAGCTTGACGATGTCGTATTCGAGAAATGCTTCGCGCGCCGGGTCGAAGAACGGGATGGCCAGCGTCTTCTCCGGCATGCGCGCGCTGCCGGATTCGACATCGGCCGTGTCCGCCAGGGTGCTTCCGGCCAGACCGAAGAACACGCGCTCGCCGTTGCTGCCGCCATCGGCCGGCGCCAGGCCGCTGCCTTGCGCACTGGCTTCGTCGTCGGAGTACGGCACCGGGTCGATCACCCGCAGGTGGATGCGGCCATGCGAGCGGGCGGCTATCTCCTGCAGCATTTCGCGCACGCGCTGTTCGTAGCTGCGCAGCTGAGGAAGGTCGCGCGTCGCGTGATCGGAAAAGTACAGGGTGAGCCGCAGCGGTCGCTGCAGGCTGTCGACGATCTGCAGCGTTCCGGGGGTCAGCGTGTACAGCTGGTCTCGGGTGAGGTCAATCCGCGAAGTGCGCAGCCAGCGGCCGCTCGTCACGATGAGCGGCACGAAGATCAACGCCAGCAGGACCAACCGTCCATAGAGCGAGGCGCGCCGGCTGATGCGCAACGGCGTGGTGAATACCGGGGGCAGGCGAAAGCGTGGCACCGCGTCACCCCGTCCGCTTCAGGTCAAGCAGCAGCACGCCGGCAATCAGCCAGCAAAGCATGCTGAGCAGGAAATAGTACAGGTCACGCACGTCCAGCACGCCGCGTGCGATCGCCTCGAAGTGTTGCAGCATGCTCAGGTGCGCGGCCGCGTTGATCAGCTGGCGCGGCAAGGTTCCCTGAAAGAGCTCCAGCACCTGCGGCTGGCCAACGAGTATCAGCAGCACGCACACCAGTGCCGTGAGGATGAATGCCACTACCTGGCTGCGGGTCAACGCCGAGAGACAGGCGCCTATCGCGATGAAGGTACCGGCCATCAACCAACTGCCCAGATAGCCGGCCAGGATCACCCCGTTGTCTGGCGCTCCCAGATAGTTGACGGTGATCCAGATCGGAAAGGTCAGCAACAACGCCAGACCAATGAACAGCCACGCTGCCAAAAACTTGCCAAGCATTGCCTGCCACAAGGTGATTGGCAGGGTCAAAAGCAATTCCAGCGTGCCACCCTTGGACTCCTCCGCCCACATGCGCATGGTGATCGCCGGCACCAGGATCAGGTACAGCCACGGATGCATCACGAAGAACGGCTGCAGATCGGCCTGTCCGCGTTCGTAAAAATCGCCCACGTAGAATGTGAGGATGCCCGCCAGCACCAGAAAGATCACCAGGAACACGTAGGCCACGGGCGTCACGAAATAACTGCGCAACTCGCGTCGCATCACCGCAGTGACCGGGCTCATGCCCTGCCCCCGCTGGCAGCGGTCACGCTGCCGCATTCGACGGTGGTGATCTGGCGAAATACCTCGTCCAGCCGACCACGCTCCAGCTGGATCTCGGACACCTCCAGCCCCTGCTGACGCAGCAGGGTTTCCACTGGCTCCAGGATGCGCTCGCCCGGCTTCGGAAACACGGTAATGCGGCCATCCAGGGGATCGATCTCGATCGACTCGACCTGCGGCAGTCGTCCCAGCATTTCCTGCGACATGGCGCTGCCCGGTGCGCTGAACGACACCGCGCCGTGATAGCGCGAACGCTGCTCCAGCTCGGCCGGCGTGGCATCAGCCAGCAACCTGCCGCGAGCAATGATCACTACCCGGTTGCACAGCGCATGCACCTCTTCCAGCAGGTGGGTGGAGATGAGGATGGTGCGCTCGCGCGCCATCACGTCGATCAACTGCCGCACCGCATGTTTCTGGTTGGGATCAAGGCCATCGGTGGGCTCGTCCAGCATCAGCACCGGCGGATCGTGCAGGATCGCCTGGGCCAGTCCGACCCGGCGCCGCAAACCCTTGGACAGGGTCTCGATCGATATTCCGAGCACGTCCTCCAGCTGCAACCGCTGCACCACATCGTCGAAACACCGGTAGCCCACACCCCCCGACAAACCGCGCATGCGGACGATGAACCGCAGGAACTCGCGTACCGTCATCTCGCCATAGCTTGGCGCACCCTCGGGCAGGTAACCCAGCGCCTGCTTGGCCTTCAGCGGCTCTTTCACGACATCATGACCACAGACCCGTGCGCTGCCCGAGGTTGGCACCAGAAACCCGGCAATCATGCGCATCGCAGTGGACTTGCCTGCGCCATTGGGACCCAGCAAGCCGAGTACCTGGCCGGGTTCGACCCGGATACTCAGGGCATCCACCGCGATCAGGTTGCCATAGCAACGAGTAAGTTGTTCGGTTTCGATCATGTCCCGGGGCAATCTGTCGAAGGGGCGGTCAATTTCCGACACGATGGAGCGTCGGCGTCGGAAGTGGTCATGCAATGTACTGCACTGCACCGTTGAAATTCTCCGGTCGCCACGAGCCGACCGTCCATGAAATTGGCCATTGGCGAAACGAAAAGGCCCTTCCGAATGGAAGGGCCTTTCATGGCGTCACTGCCCGCAGGATTAACTACCTGTGCTGGCCGCCGGAGCCGGTGCGGTGCTGGCCGCCGGAGCCGGTGCTGTGCTGGCCGACGCCGGCGCGCTGACACCATCATACGGTGTCGGAGGCTGCATGCCGGCTTCCTGCTCGGGCGTCTGCTCCGGCGCACTGCTCAGCGGCAGATAGACCGAGTACACGGCATAGGCGTTGATGTCGCCATTGCTGTCCCTGATTTCCGGGCTGACCAGGATGTCGTACGGACGGTTGACCACCTCGTCGAAACCGTAGCCATGGGTCTGCGCATAGGCCTTGAGCATGTCGCGCGTCCGCGGCACGCCTGCGAAAGTGCCGATCCACTGACCCTTGAGCGCCGCACCGCCAAAGGCGAGCGTGGCACGCACACTGCCATCCACCACGACGCGACCGTAGCTGTCACGGCTTCCCGGGGTGACCGTATCGTCGCTGACGGCACCCGCTGCCGTGCTGGCTTCAGCCGGCGCGGCGAGGGCTGGCTGCGTCGCCGACGTCAATTGCATGCTCTGGCCATTGACCGTGAGCGTGCTG
>JAPHUU010000383.1 GCA_026193555.1 Rhodanobacter sp. | reverse complement strand
GCCGCCGATGGCTGCCGCCAGCGAGGCGGCTGTCACCCCGCCGATGAATCGATGAGCCACGCGCCCGTCGGGACCGATCAACCAGGTGGTGGGCAGGCCACGCGGCTCGTCGAAGTCCTTCAACGGCTTGTCCAGGGTGACCTGGGCGACCGGATAGACCACCGGGTGCTTGAGAAGAAATGCCTTGATGTCCGCCGGCTCGCTGTCCTCGTAGGCCAGCCCGATCGCGCGGACATTCTGGTGGGTGGCGACGAAATGCGAGATATCCGGCATCTCCTTGATGCACGGCGCGCACCAGGTCGCCCAGTAGTTGACGATGACCCAGTGCCCGCGCTGTGCGGCCAGATCGAACGTCTTGCCATCCAGCGTGGCGACGTGCAGCGTCGGCTGGCTCGGCATGACGGCCCGTGCGGGTACAGCCAAGGCAAGCGTCAGCAGCAGCGTGGCGGCCGATCGGGCCAGAAATGAGGCAAATGGTGAACGCGTGGTCATGCCGTGGGTTCCGTGATGTCAACCGCAGTGTCAGCGGCCGGGGGATAGATCTGATCAAGCCGGGTGCCCAGCTTCTCGCGCAGCACCGCAGCCAGTTCGGCCAACATCGTCCGTAGCTCGGGTCCCAGCTCGATGCCGATCGCCGCCGCCTCTTCGATCGGGTCCAGCGGCAGCCGGTAGTGGGTGCAGCGGTACAGACGCAGCAGGTCGGTGTTGTCCAGGCTGCGACTGAGCAGCCAGCCGCCCGACTCGCTGCGCTGGATCAGGTCGGCCTGCTGCAGATCGTCAAAGTAGGCGGTGATCGACGCCACGCGCAGATACGGTGCACGCAAGCGCACCTCGGCCGGATCGACGCGTTGGCCGGCGCGCTGGGCATCGACGAAATGATGCAGCACCACCAGCAGGCCGAGAAATTCGGCGCTTTCCGGCAGCGCTTCAGCGGGCGGATGATACTCGTAGGCGGAGATCGACGCGGCGATCGATGCGGCCAGGATCACGATCACCCACGACAGGTAGATCCACAGCAGGAAGATCGGAATCGTCGCCAGCGCGCCGTAAATCTCCTGATAGGTATTGGCATCGCGCACAAACTGGGTGAAGCCCCAGCGCGCCACCTCGAACAGCAGCGCACCGAGCAGCGCGCCAATCGCCGCATCGCGGCGCGACACCCGGGTATTCGGAATCACCGCATACGCCAGCCACAGCGTGCAGAAGGTCACCAGAAACGGCAGCGTGGCCAGCAGGCTAAGGCTGATGGCATGGATCTCGTCCACCGCCACGTGCAGCAGCGGTAGCGCCGTCACGTACGAGGTCACCGCGATGCCGCCGCCGACCAGGATCGGCCCCAGCGTCAATGCCGCCCAGTACAACAGCAGACGCGAGCTCCAGCGTCGCGGCTGGTGCACCCGCCAGATCCGGTTCAGCCGATCCTCGATGCTGATCAGCATCGACAACGCGCTGAACAGCATCACCAGGATGCTGATCCCGGTCAGGCCCTTGGCGTTGTCGGCAAAACTCTGCAGCGTCGCCTGCACCTTCTCGCCGGCAGCCGGCACGAAGTTGTCGAACACGAAATTGATCAGCGTATCGCGCGCAGGCTGGAACACCGGAAATACGGAAAACATCGCCAGCACCGCCACCGACAGCGGCACCAGCGACACCAGCGTCGTGTAGGAGAGCGCACCAGCGGTTTCGAAACACTTGTCGTCGACGAAACGTTGCCAGACGAAACGGCTGAAATTCCGCGCACGCTCGAGATTGAAACGTCGGGTCATCGGTATCCTTTCGTCGTCGGCCCGGTGCCGCGGCCAACATCGTGGCTATCGGCCGGTACACTAGCCTATTGCCGATGATTGCCTCAAACACATGAGCCTTACTCCATGAATCACGAGATCCTGGTGCTGTACTACAGCCGCAGCGGCCATACCGCCCAGCTGGCGCGTCTGGTTGCCCGGGGGATCGAGGAAGTGCCCGGCATGCACGCGCGGCTGCGCCAGGTGCCACCGGTGGCGCCGGTCACCGAAACCGCGCAGCCGCCAGAACCCGAGGAGGGCGCGCCATATGTGCGGAAGCAGGACCTGCTCGACTGCGTCGGGCTGGCCATGGGTAGCCCGACCCGCTTTGGCAACATGGCGGCGCCGCTGAAGTATTTCCTGGACACCACCGGCGCCGAATGGGTCAGTGGCGCGCTGGTCGGCAAGCCGGCCGCGCTGTTCACCTCCACCAGCACCATGCACGGCGGCCAGGAATCGACCTTGCTGAGCATGGCGCTGCCGCTGCTGCATCACGGCATGCTGCTGCTTGGGGTACCGTTTACCGAGCCGGCACTGAACGCCACGCAGAGCGGCGGCACACCCTACGGCGCCAGCCATGTCGCGGGCAGCAAGGGCGACAACCCGATCAGCGACCATGAGCGCGAACTGGCCCGCGCCCTGGGGCGGCGACTGGCCGACACCGCGCGCAAGCTGGCCGCTGCCGGATGAGCGCGCTGCCGACCGAGCAACGGCTCGGGTTGTTCGCCTGGGCTGCACTGACCGCGTTGCAGCTTGTCTGGCATGGCTGGCTGCTCCCGCCGCAGACCATCCCGACCTGGCTGGTGCTGGCGATCACCATGGTTCCGCTGCTGCTGCCGTTGCTGGCGATCCGTGATCCGCGCCGCGCGCTGCTGTGGGTCGGCATCCTGAGCCTGTTCTATTTCTGTCACGGCGTCGCCGAGGGCTGGAGTTCGTCCGGCGAACGCTGGCTGGCAATGGCCGAAATCGCCCTCACCTTGTTGCTGATCAGCACCCTCGGGGCGGGCGTGAAGCGCAAACTCCGGTAGCGGCGCAGCAAGGCGGCTGCGGCGCCACAATGGCGCTGCAGCCAGAGCGAATCGCGCACGAGATGCGCTCCGACCGGGAGAACAACCGATGGGATTCCTGCAAGACGCCCCGCAACTTGCCCACCCCTGGCGCGGCGATCGACTGCTGCATGCCTTGCTCGACCGCGCCCTGCCCCGTGAACGGCGCCCGGCGCTGGATGCCGATCTGGATGCCTTGGGCAGCCATGCGCAACTGGCATGGCAGCGAGCTTGCACGACGACTCGCCGCAAACCGGTACTGACCCAGTGGGATGCCTGGGGCCGGCGGGTCGATCGGATCGAGCTGACTGCCGCCTGGCAGGAAGGTTCCTCGATCACCACGCGTCACGCGGTGCTCGCGGCCGGGCATGTGGAAAACGAACACGCACGGCTGGAGCAGTTCGCCCGGGTCTACCTGTATCACGTCGCCAGCGAGTTCTATACCTGCCCGCTGGCGATGACCGATGGTGCGGCCACCGCGCTGAAGGCCTGCGGCAACCAGGCCCTGATCGAGCGCGCGCTGCCGCATTTCCTCAGCCGGGATATCGCCACGTTCTGGCTCAGTGGCCAGTGGATGACCGAGACCGTAGGCGGTTCCGATGTCGGCGACACGGAAACCGTCGCACGCCGCGATGACGCCGGCCAGTGGCGCCTGCATGGCCGCAAGTGGTTCAGCTCGGCAGTGGTCGGCGAGGCGGCGCTGGCCCTGGCGCGACCCGAGGGCGCCGCCGCCGGCCCCGCCGCGCTGGCCCTGTTCTATGTCGAGACCATGAACGGCGATCGACGCAAACCCGAGCTGCAGATCGATCGTCTGAAGGACAAGCTCGGCACGCACGAGCTGCCCACCGCGGAAATCCAGCTCGACGGCCTGCCCGCCTGGCCGTTGGCCGAACTGGCCAACGGCGTGCGCCAGGTGGCGCCGGTGCTCAACGTGACCCGCAGCTGGAATGCGATCTGCGCCGTGGCCAGCATGGCCCGGGCGATCGCGCTGGCGCGCGACTACGCCGCACGGCGTCAGGCGTTCGGCAGGCCCTTGATCGAGCAGCCGCTGCATGCGCGGACCCTTGCCGACATGCAGGCGGAGTTCGAGGGCGCCTTCGCGCTGGCGTTCGAGGTGGCACACCTGCTTGGACGGGTCGAGCAGAACGCCGCCGCACCCCACGAAGCGGCGCTGCTGCGCCTGCTGACGCCACTGGCCAAATTGTGGACAGGCAAGCTGGCGGTGAAAGTGTGTTCGGAGGCGCTGGAATGTTTCGGCGGTGCCGGCTACATCGAGGACACCGGCCTGCCGCAGTTGCTGCGCGATGCCCAGGTCTATGCGATCTGGGAAGGCACTACCAATGTGCTGTCACTGGACAGCCTGCGCGCGCTGGCCGGCGATCACCTCGACTCGCTGCATGCAGCCATCGACGACTGGCTGGATGGATGTGACGATGCCGCCACGACAACGCCCATCCGTGCCGCGCTGACGGCGGCGGCCGGCTACCTCGACAGCCAGGGAACGGACCGCATGTCACTTGAGGCGGGAGCGCGCGGCCTTGCCCTGACCCTGGCCCGCTGTGCCGCCGCGGCCCTGCTGGCGCGTCAGGCGACCTGGTCGGTGCAGCAGTGCGGCGACCAGCGCCCGGCAGCCGCGGTTCGACGTTTCGTCAGCCATGGCCTGGATCGGCTGGTGTCGCCGGAGACCGCCGACACCGCCCTGCTGCTGGGCTGATGCGCGCCACAGGCTAGAATACGAGACCCCTTTCCTTGGCCCAGCCAGCATGCAGCATCTGACCATCATCACCACCGGCGGCACCATCGACAAGATCTACTTCGACGACAAGTCGGACTACAAGATCGGTGCGCCGCAGATCGGCGAGATCCTCAGTCATCTCGGCGTGGCCTTCCAGTTCGATGTGATCCCGATCCTGCGCAAGGACAGCCTGCACATGGCGGCCGAGGACCGCGCCCTGGTGCGCTCGACGATCGAGGCACAGCCGCACCGCCACGTGCTGGTCACCCACGGCACCGACACCATGGTCGAGACCGCCCATGAACTGGCGCAGATCAAGGGCAAGGTGATCGTGCTCACCGGTGCGCTGAACCCGGCACGCTTCCAGGGATCCGATGCGGTATTCAACATCGGTTGCGCGGTGGCCGCGGTGCAGACCCTGCCTGACGGCGTCTACATCGCCATGAACGGCCGCGTGTGGGATCCATCCAGGGTGCGCAAGAATCGCGATGCCAACCGCTTCGAAGAAGTTGGCGGCCAGCAGCGCAGCAACGGCTGATGAGAGACACCCGCGCCGTCGGATCCGGCCGGCGCGGCGGCGCTCAAAGCATGCCGGTTTCCAGCTTGGCCGCGTCCGACATCATCGAGTGGCTCCACGGCGGGTCGAACACCAGGTCCACTTCGGCCTCGCTGATGGTGGGGATCATCTCCAGCTTGGTGCGGGCGTCGTCCACCAGGATGTCGCCCATCCCGCAGCCGGGCGCGGTAAGGGTGAGCTTGACGTAGACCTTGCGCTCGCCTGACGCTGTCTGCTCGAGGCTGAGGTCATAGACCAGACCCAGCTCGACCACATTCACCGGAATCTCCGGATCGAACACGGTGCGCAACTGGTCCCAGGCCAGCTTTTCCACGTCACCATCGGTGGCATTGGCCGGCACCTCGATCGGTGCCGGCGGCTCCTTGCCCAGTGCATCGGCATCGCCACCGGCAATGCGGAACAGGTTGCCGTCGACATAGACGGTGAAGCTGCCGCCCAGCGCCTGGGTGATGTAGCCGATCTGGCCAGCCGGAAGGTCCATCACTTCGCCCTGCGGCACCATCACCGCGCTGCAATCGCGCGAGAGGGTGAAAGGTTCGCTGCTAAGACTGAAACCACTCATGCCAAGGTCGATTCCGTAACTTGAGGGCTTGACCATGGGTCACGCCCGGATTGCCCATTATGCCGCCCGTTGAACGGGGCCGCCTGTTCTGGATCAGGAACTCCCACATCAGGTCTTGATCGCACGAACTCAAGGGAGCGACAACATCCGGCCCGCTCCGGGTCGGACTGGCGGGCCGCGCTATGATGGCCGCTTTGCCGCAAGGACAACCACATGCTGCTGCCTTTACCGCGACGGGATCGTCAATGAGTGTGCGAAGCCTCGGAGTCCTGGTCTTCGCGCTGTTCAGCAGCGCCATGCTGGGACTGGCGGCCGGCGCCCTGTGGATGGCCGCAGCCTTGTACATGCGCCAGCCGCTGCCCTGGCTGGCGCTTCCCGTCGGCGCCGCGCTCGGCCTGGCCATTCGCAGTACCGTGCATCGCCCCGGGCGGCTTGCCGCGCTGCTGGCGGCCACGGCCACCGCACTGGCCACGATCTATGTGCACCTGCTGATTGCGGGCGTGCAGATCGCCGGCAACATGGGCATCGGCCTGGTCGACGCCCTGCGCACCGCCGGAATCCGCATGTTGTGGCAACTGGCCCGGTTTGCCGTGACGCCGCCGGACATGGTCTGGGCAGCCCTGGCGGCGCTATTGGCCGCATGGCTGGCGTGGCGGGCGCCGCGAAGGCACTGACGTGCCCTCCCGGACGGGCCCCGCTCAGCTGTCGACCGATTTCAACGCCGTCACCAACTCGCCCACGGCCGCCTGACCATCGCCGTAAAGCATGCGCGTGTTGTCGGCATAGAACAGCGCATTCTCGATACCGGCAAAGCCGGTACCCTTGCCGCGCTTGATCACGATCACGTGCTTCGCGTTCATCACGTCGAGGATCGGCATGCCGTAGATCGGCGAGGCCGGGTCGGTCTTCGCCAGCGGGTTGACCACGTCGTTGGCACCGATCACCAGGGCCACGTCGACATTCGGGAACTCGGGGTTGATGTCGTCCATGTCCGCGATCAGGTCATACGGCACGCCGGCTTCGGCCAGCAGCACATTCATGTGACCGGGCATCCGTCCGGCCACCGGGTGGATCGCGAACTTCACCTTCACGCCGCGCTCGCCCAGCAGCTTGGCGAATTCCCACACCTTGTGCTGCGCCTGGGCCACCGCCAGACCATAGCCGGGCACGATCACCACGCGCTCGGCGTAGGCCATCATCACCGCGGCGTCGGACGCATCGATCGGCTTCTGCGCGCCGGCGATCGCCTGCGCCTCGCCACCACTGGCGCCGAAACTGCCGAACAGCACGTTGCCGATCGAACGGTTCATCGCCTTCGCCATCAGCTGCGTCAGCAGCGTACCGGCCGCGCCGACCACGGTGCCGGCGATGATCATCGCCTCGTTGCCCAGCACGAAACCCTCGAATGCCACCGCCAGTCCGGTGAACGCGTTGTACAGCGAGATCACCACCGGCATGTCGGCGCCGCCGATCGGCAACGTCATCATCAGCCCGAACAGCAGCGCCAGCGCGAAGAAGGCCGCGATCAGCGGCAGGCTGGCGTGCCCGCTGACCAGCAGCACGCCGATCAGCACCGCCGCCGCCAGCAGGAGCATATTCACCACGCGTTGCGCCGGAAACACGAAGCGCTTGTCCAGCCAGCCCTGCAGCTTGGCGAACGCGATCAGCGACCCGGAGAAGCTCACCGCGCCGATCAGCGCACCGAGCACGCCAAGGGACAGCTCCACGGGCGAAAGCAGCGCCGCGGTCGAGGCCAGCGCCGGGTCCAGGTGCCGCGCGTAGCCGATCAGTTCGACCGCGCCGATCGCCGCCGCCGCACCACCACCCATGCCGTTGTACAGCGCCACCATCTGCGGCATCGAGGTCATCGCCACGCGTCGACCGGACCACCATGCCGCGCCGACGCCGACCAGCACCGCAGCGATGATCAAGCCGCGGTTGTGCATATCCGGCAGGAAGAACGTGGCCAGCACCGCCAGCAGCATGCCGTAGCCGGCCCACACGATGCCCCCGCGCGCCGTGCGCGGCGAACTCATCCGCTTCAGGCCAAGGATGAACAGCAGGGCGGCGAGGAAATAGCAGCCTTTGATCAGAATCGGAAGCCAGCTCATCACTTGCTCCCCTTGCCGGCTTGCGGTTTGCTGGACTTGAACATCTCCAGCATCCGTTCGGTGACCACATAGCCACCGGCCGCGTTGCCGGCCCCCAACAGCACCCCGACGAAGCCAATCGCCATCTCGAACGGCGTCTGCGCCTGGCCCAGCGCAATCATCGCGCCGACCAGCACGATCCCGTGAACGAAGTTGGAACCCGACATCAGCGGCGTGTGCAGGATCACCGGTACCCGCGCGATGATTTCATAGCCGGTAAACGCGGCCAGCATGAAGATATACAGTGCCAGGAACCCGTCGATCATGACCTCACCCCGTCGAGACTCGAATGTCCGTGCATCATACGGGGGCGAGTCGACCGGTGCGAGCCTGCCGCGTTGAGTGCCGGAGCCGACCCGATGGCACCCGAGGATGCGTCACCCGTCGATCCGGACGCGGCGGTCATGAGCAACGTGGCCAGCCTGCGCGGGGCGGCATGGCTGATCCTGCGACGCGCGGACCCACGCGGGATGCCTTGGTTCAGCCACTCAGCCAGCGAAGCGGGTTTCACCGGCATGGCTGAGACAGCTCCTGGCCACCAGTTCGTCGTCGAAATCGGGCTTCAGTGCATCCTCGTGCAGCAGCAGCTCGACGAAGTTATAGACGTTGCGCGCATACATTTCCGAAGCGTGCAGCGGTGCGCCAGCCGGCAGATTGAGCGGGCCCAGGATCACCACGCCGCCATGCTCGACGCGCTCACCCGGTCGGGTCAATTCGCAGTTGCCACCACCCTCGGCGGCCAGATCGACGATCAGCGCTCCCGGCTTCATGCCCTCGACCATCGCCGCGGTCAGGATC
>JAPHUU010000012.1 GCA_026193555.1 Rhodanobacter sp. | reverse complement strand
TGACGTTCCTGGACGCGCAGGGCAAGGAGATCCAGCACTACACCTTGCACCTGAAGAACAAGGACGCGAAGAAGCTGCCGGCCACGGTGAAGGACAACCTGTTGCCCTCGCAGGCGAAACGGATCGCCGAGAAGAAGCAAACGGCGGTGGAGCCAGGCGTGAACCGCTTCCAGTGGAACCTTCGCTACGCCGACGCCACGGACGTGATCGGCTGGGAGCCACCCGAGGACGCCGACGGCATGGTGGGTACGAGCCGCGGGCCGCTGGTGAATCCGGGCCGCTACACGGTCGTCCTGCGCTACGGCACACAGGCCTACCAGCAGCCCTTCGAGGTGAAACTCGATCCGCGGCTGCACACCACGCCGGCGATCCTGGAGCAGAAACTTGCGATGGAGCTGTCCCTGCACAACAGCATCGACGTGCTCGACAAGGATATCAATGCGGCCATCCTGCTGCGCCAACGCCTGGTCAAGGCGGTCGCGGCGCACACCATCGACGCTTCCGCCGCCGCCCCCGCGATGAAGGAGTTGCACGACGCGGTCCATGCAGTGGTGCAGCTTGGTATCCGCTCAAGCGAGGGCGACGTGCTGCACAATGTGCGGCTACGCAGTTTCCTTGCTTACCTGCAATCGAGCATCGGCCTTGATTACCAGGGACCGAACCCGGCACAGATTGCTGCGTTCCATGAGCTGCAGGGCGTCGCGCCGAAGGGAGAGGCCCGTTTGCGGGCGGCCACCGCCGCCGGCGAGCACTTGCTCTGACGGATAAAAAAGGTGTCACCATTTCGCCGCCCCCGTATAGGGGGGCGGGAATTAAGTGTCGCTTTGGCGCCTGGCCGGGTGAAGTGAGCTTGCCCGGGTTTGATAGACACCTACCGCGGACCGTAAGGTTCATCCAGAGGTGGTCATCATGTCAAAACGTATACGTCGTCGTTTCACCGAAGAATTCAGGTCCCGGGCTGCGGCCATGGTCATCGAAGAAGGCCAGCCGGTCTCGCGTGTTTGCGCGGACCTGGATCTGGTCGATAGCCGTCTACCGCAGCTTGTCGACTCACCAGCGAAACGGCAATGGCTTCAATCGCTCTGTCATGGTTGCTCCATCCTCCCGACGCCATGATCGAACGCTCGGGAGGCGGTCAGCGATTAGCTATCCAGCCACACCGCCAAACCCTGCGCATTCAGCTCGATGTCCCCGTCCAGCAGCGCCAGCAAATCTTTACGGCTGCCTTGCCAGCCATGCGCGGCGGCGCGATCGGCGTACAGCTGGGCGAGTGAGGCTACGAGTGTGGCGTGGCGGTCGGGTTGCTGGTTGGCGGCACGGGCCAGGGCGACCATGGCGTCGATTTGCTCGTGCAGGTCGGCGGCGAGGCGGTCGATTTCTTCGACGCGGTTGTAGTGGGTGAGGTACATCGCGGTGGGTTTCAACGCGACGAGGCGGTTGATGGAGGCGTGCAGGGCGTCGGGGTCGAATTGTACCGGCGAGGTGGTGGGCAGGATGAAGGCGCCGCGTTCCGTATCGAACTCGCGATAGCTCAGGCCGAATACGTCGCCGGTGAAGCAGACGTTGGCGCGGGCGTCATGGATCGTGTTGTGATGCTTTGCATGGCCGGGGGTGTCGATGCAGCGCAACGGACGTCCCGCCAGATCCACTACATGGCTATCGACTGCCTCGATCACACGTTCGGCCGGGATCGGTCGCAGCCGTCCGTATTCCCGCTCCATCACCGCCTCGCCGTAGACGGCGCTGGCGCCGGCCCACAACTTCGACGGATCGATCATGTGCCGCGCACCGCGCGGATGGACGACCAGTTGTGCATTCGGCAACTGCGCTATCAGCTCCCCGGCGCCGCCGGCATGGTCAAGATGCACGTGGGTGAGGATCAGCCAGTCCACGTCGGCAGCGCCCAGGCCGTTGGCCGCCAGCGCCGCCAACATGCGCGGTACCGAATGGTTGGTGCCGCAGTCGACAAACGCGCCGCGGCCTTGTTCGACGATCAGATAGGCTGCGTCGAAGTGCGGCCGGAGGAAGCCGGTGTCGATGGTGTGGATGCCGTGGGTGGGGGCCATGCCTGTCTCGTGCTGCGTGAATGCGGCCAGCGTAGCAAATGAGTCGGCAGGCACGTCTGCCGCCCAGTCCGGGTGTCGCAAGTGGTCGGATTCGCGGACCCCGATTCAGAGCGAATCGGCCAGCACCAGTTCAGCATCCTGCAGTGCGGTCACGCGCAGTACGGATTCATCGCGGATCGCCGCGCCATCGCGTTCATCCAGTGTCACGCCGTTGATTTCGATCCTGCCCCTGGCCGGCACCAGATAGGCGTAGCGACCCGCTGCCAATGCGTACTCGGTGGACTGGCCTGCCTTGAGCGTGGCTCCCAGCACGCGAGCGTCGGTGCGCAGCGGCAAGGCACCGGCATCCTCGGGGTAGCCGCTGGCCAGCGTCACGAAGCGGCCCGAGCGCTCACCCACCGGAAATGGCCGGGCACCCCACGATGGCGGCTTGCCCTGCTGGTTGGGGATGATCCAGATCTGGAAGATCCGGGTGGTGGCCGCTTCGCGGTTGTACTCGCTGTGGGTGATGCCACTGCCAGCGCTCATCACCTGCACGTCGCCGGCTTCGGTGCGGCCCTCGTTGCCGAGGTTGTCGCGATGGGTGATCGCCCCCTCGCGGACGTAGGTGATGATTTCCATGTCGGCGTGGGAGTGCGGGGGGAAGCCGGTGCCGGGCGCAATGGTGTCGTCGTTCCACACTCGCAGTTCACCCCAGCCCATGCGCTTGGGATCGTGGTAACCGGCGAAGGAAAAATGGTGCTTCGCCTTGAGCCAGCCGTGATCGGCTCCGCCCAGGCTGTCGAAGGTTCTGCGTTCGATCACGGTAATTCTCCTCGAATGAGCGCGCGCCGGGCTGGCGCCGA
>JAPHUU010000155.1 GCA_026193555.1 Rhodanobacter sp. | reverse complement strand
GTTCGTGTCCATCAAGGAAGACGATCCCTACACCATCTCCCTGGAACGGGCCCTGGAACTGATCGTCGAGAAGAAGATCGCCGACGCGAACCGCCTGATACTCGATTTCGAAGCGCAGGGTATCCAGGTGCTGAACGGCCGCTATGGCCCGTACATCACCAACAAGGAAAAGAACGCCCGGGTGCCGAAAGACCGGGATCCGAAGAGCCTGACGCTGCAGGAATGCGAGGAGTTGCTGGCCGCCGCGCCGGTGCGCAAGGGGCGTTTTGGCAAGAAGGGTGCCAGCAAGAAGACGGCGGCCAGGAAGACCGCACCAGCGGTGAAGAAGGTGGCGGTCAAGAAGGCTGCCGTGAAGAAGCCCGCCAGCAAAAAGGCCGCCAGCAAGAAAACAGCCAGCAAGAAGGCTGCGACCAAGAAGGTGGCAGCAAAGAAAGTGGCTGTCAGCAAGGCGGTGAGCGGCAAGGCCACCTCAGAGACCCCCGAGGCCTGAGTGCTGCGGCATTTCGATCTTGCCGGGATTGCCGCCGCTGCTGCATTGCTTCGAAGCGGCGGCGTGCTCGCCTATCCGACCGAGGCCGTTTTCGGGCTTGGTTGCGATCCGCACAATCGTCAGGCATTCGAGCACGTATTTGCCCTGAAGCAGCGACCGCCGACGCAGGGTGTCCTGTTGATCGCAGCGGATTTCGCGCAGCTGGAACGCTATGTCGAGTTGAGCGCGGTGCCGGGCTCGGTGATGCAGCAGGTGCGGGCGAGTTGGCCTGGTCCGAGGACCTGGATCTTTCCCCGCTCGGCGGAGGCACCCGACTGGATCGCCGGTGCGCATGCCGGCATTGCCTTGCGCGTCACTGCACATGAGCCAGCGGCAGCACTGTGCCGCGCGTTCGGTGGCGCGCTGGTGTCGACCAGTGCCAACCCGCACGGCCAGCCTCCGGCGCGCTCGGCCTCAGCGGTGGAGGCCTATTTTGGTGATCGGCTGGATGGTCTGCTGGATGCGCCGCTGGGCGGGCAGCTCAATCCCACGGAAATCCGTGATGCGCTGTCGGGAGCTATCATTCGTGGCTGAGTGTTCATCGCGCGCGCCGGGTCAAACGTCGCGATGCGCGCGCCGGGCCGCTGCGGGTCGACAGTTTCTGCGTTTGACGCCAGTTTTCGTCCGCTGGCGCGATGCTGTTCGCCCGAGGCAAAGCGTCGGATAGGCGGGGAGAGATTGCGTGGCGATCGTTTGTGACATCCACCAGGGCGAAGCGCCGCGGCGATTGCCGTTGCTGCGCGCGTCCACTCCCGACCGGGTTCTCGCGTGGCGCGATGGCGAACCAGTGAGCGCCGCCCAGTTCCTTTCCCACGTGCATGCAGTGGCCGCCCGATTGCCCATCGCGGCGGCTGCGGTGAACCTGTGCGAGGACCGTTATGCGTTCCTGGTGGCGTTCTGCGCGATCATGTTGCGCGGTCAGGCGAACCTGTTGCCACCATCGCGCGCGCCGCATGCGGTCGACGAAGTGATGGCAAATCATCCCGGCTGCTATGCGCTGGGTGAGCAGGCGCTGGATCCGGCACCCCGCGGCTATCTGCAATTGCCTCCTTTGGGGCGGGCTTCGCCGAAATCTGACCTGACATGGCCGCAGATACCCGACGATCAGGTCGTGGCGATTGGCTACACCTCCGGGTCCACCGGCAGGCCGAGTGCCAATGCAAAGACCTGGCGCAGCTTCCATGCAAGCAACGCCGGCAATCTGGCAATGCTGCATGCGACCGTTGGCCGGGCCTTTGCGGTGGTTGCCACGGTGCCGCCGCAGCACATGTACGGCATGGAAATGTCCGTGATTCTGCCGCTGCTCGGCGATGTCAGTATTGATGCCGGGCGTGCATTCTTTCCCGCGGATGTGGCAGCTGCGCTGGCATCGCTGCCTCCTCCACGGGTGCTGGTGACCACCCCGGTACACCTGCGCGCGTTGGTCGAGTCAGGCATCGTGTTGCCGCCGCTCGCCGCGATGGTGTCCGCTACCGCGCCGCTCTCGATCGAGCTGGCACAAGCGGCCGAACAGCGTTTTGCGGCACCGTTGATGGAACTGTTCGGCTCCACCGAGAGCTGCGTGTTTGCCTCCCGTCGCACCGCGCTGGCCGAGGAGTGGTCACTCTATCCCGGTGCCACGCTCCACTCTCAGCTGCTCGGCACCATCGTCGAGGCGCCCCAGCTGGACGCCCCGGTCACGCTGGCGGACATCGTCTGCCTGTCGCCGTGCACCCGCCACTTCAGCCTGCGTGGTCGGCATGCGGACCTGCTGGAAATCGCCGGCAAGCGCGGTTCGCTCGGCGACCTCACGCGTCGCCTGCTGGCGATACCCGGAGTGGAGGATGGCGTGGTATTTCAGCTCGATGAGGCCGATACCCTGGGGGTGCACCGCATCGCGGCGCTCGTCGTGGCGCCGGGGCTGGACGAGCATGTGATCCTGGACGAGCTCCGACGCAGGATCGAGACGCTGTTCCTGCCGCGACCGTTGCGTCTGGTTGAAGCATTGCCACGCAACGAGACGGGCAAATTGCCGAAGGCGGCGCTGATGGAGCTGCTGCACCGTCACGACTGAGCCGTCGGCAGGCAAATGCGCCCTCCAAGGGCAGGGCACAGCTCTTTCGTTGCGCACGGCCGCGCAGAAGCGTACGCCGTCAGGTGTCCTACAATGCGCGTGGCCGCGACGGCGCGCTGCACTTCACGTATCGGAATCAGACATGAAAATTCTTGTCATTGGCAGCGGCGGTCGCGAACACGCGCTGGCGTGGAAACTGCGGCAGTCTCCCCAAGTCACCGAGGTGATCGTGGCGCCCGGCAATGCCGGTACCGCGACCGAACGTGGTGTGCGCAACGCCGACGTGGCAGCGAATGACCTCGATGGACTGCTCAAGCTGGCCAGGGACGAGAAGATCGCGCTGACGGTGGTCGGTCCGGAAGTGCCGCTGGTCGCCGGAGTGGTCGATCGCTTCCGCGCCGCTGGCATGCGCATCTTCGGTCCGCGTGCGGTGGCCGCACAGCTGGAGGGTTCCAAGGCGTTCGCCAAGGACTTTCTGCTCCGGCACAACATTCCGACCTCGCGCTACGCGGTATTCACCGAGTTGAACCCCGCGCTGAAACACGTGCGTCAGCACGGCGCACCGATCGTGATCAAGGCTGATGGTCTGGCGGCCGGCAAAGGGGTGGTAGTGGCGCTTACCATTGCCGACGCCGAGTTGGCATTGCACGACATGCTTGGCGCGCACAGCTTCGGCGACGCCTCCACACGCGTGGTCATCGAGGAATTTCTGGAGGGTGAGGAGGCCAGCTATATCGTGATGAGCGACGGCAGCCACGCGCTGCCCATGGCCAGCAGCCAGGATCACAAGCGTCGCGACGACGGCGACCTGGGTCCCAATACCGGTGGCATGGGCGCGTATTCGCCGGCGCCGGTAGTCACCCCGCAGATCGAGCAGCGCATCCTCCGGGAAGTGATCGAGCCGACGTTGCGAGGCATGGCCGCGGAAGGCGCGCCGTTCATCGGCTTTCTCTATGCAGGCCTGATGATCGACAAGAGCGGCACGCCGAAAGTGATCGAGTTCAATGTGCGTTTCGGCGACCCGGAAACCCAACCGATCATGATGCGCCTGAAGTCCGATCTGGTCGAACTGATTGATGCCGCGCTGGACGGTCGGCTGGAAACCACCCGTGCCCGCTGGGACCCGCGGCCGGCGATTGGTGTCGTCATGGCGGCAGGCGGCTACCCCGGCAAGGCACGTAGTGGCGATGTCATTGACGGACTGGATGCGGGGTTTGAGGCAGACGTGAAGGTGTTTCACGCGGGTACCCGACTCGATGATCAGGGTCGTGCGGTCACTGCTGGCGGGCGGGTATTGACCGTCTGCGCGTTGGGTGCGGATATCGCGGCCGCTCGCGCCAAGGCCTATGACGCCATCGGCAGGATCCGCTATGACAGGGCGTTCTTCCGTCGTGACATCGCCCACCGGGCATTGCGCCGGAATGGATGATGCCGGCCGGGGTGCCCTGGCTGCCGCGGGTACGACAGCGCCACCATTCGCCAGAGGCCCGTCGCGCCCATCAGGCTTGCTTGCGTCCGCCCACGAATGGAAGCGACCGCGTTGGCCTGACTTTTCCGTGGTAACAAAAGTGGGCTATGCTTGGAACTTCCCCCCGCGAAAAGGCCGTGGTGCAGAGGCGCCTGACCCTTTCGTGCTGTTCTCACGTTTATGAGGTTTTCCCATGCGCAAGATCGTTTTGTCGCTGATGTCGGTTGCAGCGCTGGCATTGGCTGGTTGCAATGCTCCGTCCAGCTCCGAGTCGGGCAGTGCCACTGCGCCAGCGTCATCCGGCACTGCGGCGGCCAGCAAGATCGCCAACGAAGTCAGTGGCACGATCTCGTTGCGTGCTCCGGCGCAGTTGTCCTCGAAGGCCATCTTGGTGGTCAATCTGGTCGACGTGTCGTCCGAAGCCGCGGGCAGCGCACCGTTGGCCAGCAAGACGTCGCCGGCCGGCTCGTTTCCACAGCCATTCCAGCTGACGTTCAACCCGGATCAGGTCAAGCCGAATGATCTGTACGTGGTGCAGGTCGTATTGAGCGATGGCGAGCGTCACTATGCGATGCCGATTCAGGCGCCGGTGCTGACCAAGGGCAACCCGGTCGTGGTGTCCATCGTGATGGTGGCCGAGCAGACGGCGGGCGAGAAGGTGCTGGCGGCGTTCAATGCCGAGAAGAGCCAGATTGGCGGGATGAAGGTCAGCAACGGCACCAAGCTGGAAAAAGATGTTTCGCGTGGCTGGCAGCTGTTTCGCCACGCTGGTGATGTCGCGTTCATCCGCGAGCTGGTCGACTACGGCGCCAAGGGCTTCACCAGCACCGATTACGCCTACAAGGACGGCAAGCCGTGGGCGATCGTGCAGGAGACCAAGGCCAGCCGGGATGCCAAGCCCAGCTCCATCGATCGCGCCGGTTGGAACGATGCCGACGCGCTGGTTCTGAAGCAGCACCAGGTGAATGGTGACGTGCAGGTCCTTGATGCCGAGGCAGCAACCAAGTTGCGCAAGCAGGCGCTGGAAATTCTCAGCATCGCGACCGGCGGCAAGAACAAGTAAGCGCGCGCCGACAAGCGCGAACAACAAAAAGGCCGCCCGGCATCACCGGGCGGCCTTTTTGTTGTTGCGTGATGCCGGCCCCGGATCGCTCCGGGGCGGCTGGCCTCAGAGCAGGATCTTGAAGCCCATGTTGATGCTGTTGTAGCGCTGGCTGTTATCGCTGAAACGACCGCTGTAGCCGACCCAGCTGGACACCGTGGGGGTGAGCTGGGTGGACAGGCCCAGGCTGGCCATGCCCCAGGTCTTGTCCGGTACATAGCCGGTCAGGGTGAACGAACCGGCCATGCTGGTCAGCCCGGCCGTGACCATGCTCGGGTCGCCCTTGCTGTCGTGATTCCAGGACAGTTCGGCATACGGCTTCAAGACGGCATTCGAAATCTGGAACTCGCCCTGCACGCGCCAGCCGAGCGTGCTGAGGAGTGCCTTGCGTTCCTGCTTGGCAAACCACATTGCGGTGCTGTCGCTGCCATTCTCGTGAAAGGTGTCGATCGTGATGTCATGCCACTCGACGTTGGCAAAGGGGCCGTTCTGCAGCTTGCTCTTGCCGAACCACCATCCACCGGTGAAACCCAGACCACCGTGCGTGCCACCGGTATTGCCGCTCTCCGTGCGAGTCATCGGGCCGATCTGGATGATGCGATCCACATTGGTGAAGTGGGAGTGTCCCGCTTCGCCATAGGCCCCCAGGTAGGCGCCACCGGAGTGATAGGTGATGTAGGCCAGCGCGGAGATGTCCTGCATCGTGTAGCCGCCGGTGCCGCCCGAAACGCCGGCATTGCTGTGGCCCAGGCCCAGCGCAGCACCCATCGAGAGGTTGTCGCTGTATTTCAGGTCGCCGCCGAGGGTCAGGTCGAAGTTGTTGCTGTTGGTCTTTGGCGACGTGTCGGAGGCGTTGAAGCTTTGCTGACTGTAGTTGGCATGGGCAAAGAAGCGGCTGCCATTGCCAGATCCATCGTTGAGCATTTCGCCGCGAACTGTCCGCGTCTGTGCGGTGACGGTCGTCAACGGAGCCTGGCTGAGCAGGGAGGTCTGGCCCGGCGCGGCAATTTCGGAGAGCACCACCTGCGACAGCAGACGATCAGCTGCCTGTGTCGGATGAACACCATCGGCGAACAGGTAGGTGTTCTCGGTGCCCAGAGCGTACGTTACCGGTGCCCCCGAACCCTGCGGACCGCACTGAAGCGAGCTGCCGCTGCCGCCTGTGCAGGCCGGTGCGGTGACATTGGTAAAGCCATAGCTTGACGGATTGGCAATGACTTCATTGACCAGCGCGAAGGCGTTGACCGGGATGATATTCATGCCCTTGGCGCTGAGCTCGCCGAGGCCGATGTTCAACTGGCTGTTGTACAGCACCGACAACTGGGTGGCACCGGCAGATGCCGCCGCGCCTCCGGCCATTCCGGCCGGCGTCTTGCCGATGTCGGGCAGGTTGTAGACCACCGCATACCTGGCGCCCGCCGTCTGCAGGCTGCCAATCAGGCCGAGTTCGGTCTGGGCTGCGGTCAGCGTGCCCGCACCCAGTACGTTGGGATCGGTCGAGGTGGCGGTCAGATAGAAGATGTCATTGGCGCCGCCCCACACCTGATAAAGCGCATGCGCGTCAGCCACGCCACCATTGGCAGCCAGATACATCTGCAGCTGTTGCGGCAGCGTCGGGATCGGGCCGGCACTGGAGTTGTTCACCAGGCCCGCACCGCCGAAGGCGTAGTCAGTGCCCCCCAGCAGCGAGGCAGTGACCGGCAGGCCGAGGCCGCTGGCGACCATTTCCGGCGCCGTGAAGCCGGGGTTGGTGGTGAATCGCGACGGCGTGGGCGAGCCCAGTGCCAGCGACAGATTGCCACCGTCACTCAGGCTGTCGCCGATGATGACAACTTTGCTGAATTGAGCGGCGCTGGCGGCCGTGCTGATCAGTAATGTGGCGGCGATGGCGCCAGCGAGAACGCGGGTACGGTGCATATCGTCGAACTCCAAGGGTGGGTAGATCACGTTAGTTTCACGTTACGGTAATCTACTCCATACCGAAGCGCATGTTGCACTGCACCGTGACGGTGCATGTGGTTGCGCAGGCGGGTCCCTCAGCGTTGCTTGGCGCGCAGCAGGGCTTCGGCGAAGGCGTTGTTTGCAGGTGCCGCGGCTGGCTTCGGCGACCCGCCGGCGTGTCGCGGGCCGCCACCGGTACGGCGTGGCTCAGCTGTGCTCGCGGCGGGTCGTGAACGGCTTTGGCCGGGCTCATCGTCAAGCCGCATTGACAGCCCGATGCGCTGGCGCGGCAGGTCGACCTCCATCACCTTGACCTTGACGATGTCACCCGCCTTCACGGCGTCGCGTGGATCCTTGACGAAGCCATGCGACAAGGCGGAGACGTGCACCAGACCGTCCTGGTGCACGCCGATGTCGACGAACGCGCCAAACGCGGCGACATTGGTGACACGGCCCTCCAGAATCATCCCCGGGCGCAGATCCTTCACGTCATCCACGCCCTCGGCGAAGCTGGGGGCGACGAACTCCGGGCGCGGGTCGCGGCCCGGCTTCTCCAGTTCCTTCAGGATGTCGCGCACGGTCGGAACGCCGAAGCGTTCATCGGTGAATTGCTCGGGCTTCAGCCCGCGCAGGAAGCCGGCGTCGCCGATGATCGCGCGCACCTGCCGACCACACTGCGCCATGATCCGCTCGACCACCGGATAGGCTTCCGGATGCACCGCGCTGGCGTCCAGCGGATTGTCGCCGCTGGCTACGCGCAGGAATCCGGCACACTGCTCGAACGCCTTGTCGCCGAGCCGCGGCACCTTCAGCAATGCCTTGCGGTTGGCGAACGGTCCGTTTGCGTCGCGGTGCTTCACCACGTTCTCGGCGACCAGGGCCGACAGGCCGGCAACGCGTGACAGCAGTGCGGCGGAGGCGGTGTTCACGTCGACGCCGACTGCGTTCACGCAATCCTCGACCCGGGTATCCAGGGCGCGCGCAAGCTTGATCTGGTTCACGTCGTGCTGGTACTGGCCGACGCCGATCGCCTTGGGGTCGATCTTGACCAGCTCGGCCAGCGGGTCCTGCAGCCGCCGTGCGATCGACACCGCACCACGCAGACTGACGTCAAGCTGGGGAAATTCCTTCGCCGCCAGCGCGGAGGCCGAGTAGACCGAGGCGCCGGCCTCGCTGACCACGATCTTCGACAGCTTGGCCTCGGCCATCTTCTTGATCAGCTCGCCGGCCAGCTTGTCCGTTTCGCGCGAGGCGGTGCCGTTGCCGATCGCGATCAGATTCACCTCGTGCTGCTTGCACAGCCGGGCCAGCTGCAGCAGCGATTCGTTCCACTGCCGGCGGGGTTCGTGCGGATAGATCACGTCAGTGGCCAGCAGCTTGCCGGTCGCGTCCACCACCGCCACCTTGACCCCGGTGCGGATACCCGGATCCAGTCCCATCACGGTCTTCGCACCGGCCGGGGCAGCCAGCATCAGATCCTTCAGATTGTCGCCAAAAACGCGGATCGCCTCGTCCTCGGCGCCCTCACGCACGCGGCCGAACAGGTCGAGCGTGAGGTGCAGGTGCAGCTTCACGCGCCAGGTCAGCCGCACCGTTTCGCGCAGCCACGCATCGGCCGCGCGACCGCGGTTGTGAATGTCGGCATGTGCGGCGACGCGGCCCTCGCCCTCGGCGTGACCCTGCTCGCCATCCGTGGTGGGGCTGAGTTCCAGCTCGAGAACGCCCTCGTTGCGCGCACGCATCAGCGCCAGCAGGCGATGCGAGGGGATCTTGCCGATCGGTTCGACATGGTCGAAGTAATCGCGAAACTTGGCACCCGCGCTTTCCTTGCCGGGCACGACCTTGGCGCGGATCTGTCCCCGTGCCCACAACCAGTCGCGCAACTCGCCCACCAGCTGCGCGTCCTCGGCAATCGACTCCATCAGGATCGCCCGCGCACCGTCCAGCGCGGCACGCACATCGGCGATGCCTTTCCCGGCATCGATGAATGCCTCGGCAACAATTTCCGGCGCTTGGGTCGGATCCGCGCGCAGCCCCAGTGCCAGCGGCTCCAGTCCTGCCTCACGGGCGATTTGCGCCTTGGTGCGGCGCTTGGGCTTGTATGGCAGGTACAGATCTTCCAGTCGCGCCTTGGTGTCGGCGCCGAGCAGCTCGCCCTTCAGTGCCTC
>JAPHUU010000133.1 GCA_026193555.1 Rhodanobacter sp. | reverse complement strand
TCGCGATCCGCAACATACGCCGCGACGCCTTGCAGCAGGTCAAGGACCTGCTCAAGGAAAAACTGATCACCGAGGATGACGAGCGCCGCGCCGACGACGACATCCAGAAACTCACCGATCATGCGGTCAAGGACGTCGATGGGGTGGTGAAGCACAAGGAAGAGGAGTTGATGGCCCTTTGATGATGAAGCCATCGCGAGCCATCGCCGCGCACCGATCCGCGCTGTCGTTTTCGGCGAGCCCGCTTGGCACATTCGCCCTCGCTCCCCCGCGGGGAGAGGGGTTACGCCTGCAGCAAATCACGCGTGGCCGAACCGCATGACCGAGGTCGCCCGCATTCCGCGCCATATCGCGATCGTGATGGATGGCAACGGCCGCTGGGCCAAGGCTCGACATCGTCCACGCAGCTTTGGCCACAATGCCGGCCGCAAGGCCGTGCGTGCAACCGTCGAATCCTGCCTGCGCGAAGGTGTTCAGGCATTGACCCTGTTCGCCTTCTCCAGCGAGAACTGGCAGCGCCCGCAGGACGAGGTAGGCGCCTTGATGGGCCTGTTCGTGCGTGCATTGGACAAGGAGGTCGAGGAACTCCGGGACCAGGGGGTACGCCTGCGCTTCATCGGTGACCTGGCAGCCTTTGACGAACCGTTGCGCCAGCGCATGCAGGCAGCGATGACCCGCACCGCCGGCAACCATAAACTGCACATGAGCGTGGCAGTCAGTTACGGCGGCCGCTGGGACATCGTGCAGGCCTGCCGTCAGGCCGCGCAGGCCGTACTGCACGGCGAGCTGCGCCCGGATGAGATTGACGAGGCCAGGCTCGACCGGTGGACGAGCCTGGCCGACCTGCCGCCACTGGATTTGTTCATTCGCACCGGCGGCGAGTACCGCCTCAGCAACTTCCTGTTGTGGCAGGCCGCCTACGCCGAACTGTATTTCACCGATACCCTGTGGCCTGATTTCGACCATGCTTGCCTGCAGCGCGCGATCGAGGACTATGCCGGTCGCGAGCGCCGTTTCGGTCGCACTGGCGAGCAAGTCGCCCCACTTCCCTGAGGAATACGATGCTGCTGCAGCGCACTCTCACCGCCCTGATGCTTGCTCCGCTGGTGATCCTGCTGATCCTGCTGTCGTCAACCGGCTTTCTGGCCCTGCTGGCGGCGGCAGCGTTCCTGGCTGCCTTGCGGGAATGGATGAAACTCAGTGGCTTGAAGCAGGCGGGGTGGAGCATCACCTGGCTGATCGTGGCTGCCATCGGATTTGCCATGCTCTGGTGGGTCCACACTTCGGCGTGGATGCCCTTGGTGCTGGCTGCCGGTGTGTGCTGGTGGCTGATTGCCTGCGTATGGCTGGGTCACTTCGCCTTCGCTGCCGCACCGACCCCCGAGAATCGTGCACTGAAGCTGCTGGCCGGGGCGTTCGTGGTATTTCCGGCGTGGAGCGCCGTGATTCTCATCCACAGTCGGGGGCCGCATGGTCAGCTATGGACCCTGCTTGCCCTGATCATTGTCTGGGCCGCCGATATCGGCGCCTATTTCAGCGGCCGCACATTCGGCAAGCGCAAGCTGGCACCGCAGATCAGCCCCGGCAAGACCTGGGCGGGCGCCTATGGCGCTGTCGCCGCCGGGGTGGCAGTTACCGTATTGGGCGGGTGGTTGCTCGATGTGCGCGGGGGCCGACTGCTGGCGCTGGCGCTGTTGGCGGCCATCACGGTCGGCGTGTCGATCGTCGGTGATCTGCTGGAGAGCCTGATGAAACGGCATGCCCAGGTGAAGGACTCGGGCACCCTGATCCCGGGCCACGGCGGCCTGATGGATCGGCTCGACAGCGTCTTTGCGGCGCTGCCGGTCTTCGCCGCAGGCTTGCTGCTGCTGGACATCGTGCAATGAACAGGGTAGCCGTACTGGGTGCCACGGGATCGATCGGGGGCAACACCCTGGATGTCATCGCGCGTCACCCCGAGCGTTTCCGCGCCACGGTGCTGACCGCGCATCGCCAGGTCGAGGCACTGACCGAACTGTGCGTGCGCCACCGTCCGGAGCTCGCGGTGATCGCCGATCCGGCGCTGGAAGCGGAACTTGCGCGGCGACTGGCCGCCGCAGGGGTGCACTGCGAAGTGGCCAGCGGCCATGCCGCACTGACCGCAGCCGCCGCCAGTACGCTGTGTGACACCGTGGTCGCCGCGATCGTCGGTGCGGCCGGCCTGGAGTCCACGCTTGCCGCTGCGCGAGCGGGCAAGCGGCTGCTGCTGGCCAACAAGGAATCCATCGTGATGGCCGGCCCGCTGCTGCTGCAGGCAGTGTCGGCTGGCGGCGGCGCCCTGATTCCGGTCGATTCCGAACACAACGCGATCTTTCAATGCCTGCCGGGTGGCCGCGCCAATCTGGTCAGAAGCGGAGTGCGCCGCCTGATCCTGACCGCTTCGGGCGGCCCGTTCCGCGGTCGCACACGGGCGCAACTGGCGCAGGTCACCCCGGATGACGCCTGCAAGCATCCGAACTGGGTGATGGGGCGCAAGATCTCGGTCGATTCGGCGACCCTGATGAACAAGGGCCTCGAAGTGATCGAGGCGCACCACCTGTTCCAGGCCCCGGTGGAGGTCATCGAGGTTCTGGTGCACCCTCAGAGCCTGATCCACTCCATGGTCGAGTACGCCGACGGCTCGGTGCTGGCGCAGCTGGGCAATCCGGACATGCGCACCGCGATCGCCCATGCCCTGGCATGGCCGGAGCGGGTCGATGCCGGGGTGGCGCCGCTGAACCTGGCGGCCTGCGCGCCGCTGGTGTTCGAGCCACCGGACCTGGGCACCTTTCGCTGCCTGGCGCTGGCCTTCCAGGCGCTGCGCGCCGGGGGTGACGCGCCGGCTGTGCTGAATGCCGCCAATGAGGTGGCGGTAGAGGCATTCCTGGCTGGCGCACTGCCGTTCCTGTCGATCGCCGATGTGGTCGAGACGGTTCTTGCGGAACTGCCAGCGCAAGCCGTGGTCGATGTTCAAACCCTTTGTGAACGCGACCGGGACGCCCGCGAGGCGGCCCGCCGCGTTCTGCGCAAGGCTTGCTGATATTCTTGTACCGATGACTTACCGCAACGGCCATTGATGACTTCCTTTTTCGGCCCCGTATTCTGGTTGCTGGTCACGCTCGGCGTGCTGGTGACATTCCATGAGTTCGGCCATTACTGGGTCGCGCGCCGCTGTGGGGTCAAGGTACTGCGCTTCTCGGTGGGCTTCGGCCATGCGATCTGGAAGCGCGTCGGCCGCGATGGCACTGAATACCAGATTGCCGCCATTCCGTTGGGTGGCTACGTCAAGATGCTCGATGCGCGCGAGGGCGAGGTCGATCCTGCCCTGCGCGGCCAGGAGTTCACCGGAAAATCGGTATGGAAGCGCATTGCCATCGTGGCTGCCGGGCCGGGTTTCAACCTGATCTTCACCGTCGCCGCGTTCTGGCTGATGTTCATGCTGGGACGGCCGGACGTGGCGCCGGTGGTGACCGCCACGCCGCACAGCCTGGCCGCCGAAGCGGGAATCCAGACGGGTGACAGAATTCTCAGCGTCGACGGCCAGGCCGTGACCACCTTGAGCGACTCGATGGATGCGGTGGTCGATGGCTTGCTTGGACGCACACCGCTGCTGATCACGGTGCGCCGCAGCAACGGCCAGCAGCGCCACCTTGTGTTGCCGCTGGACAAGTTGCCGGCGGGCCAGGCCGTCGACAAATATCTGAACCAGCTGGGTTTGCAACCGGCGCCACCACCAGCGGTAGCCGCGACCGTCATGGCTGGTCAACCGGCGGCCATGGCGGGCATGATGCCTGGCGACCGCGTGGTCGGTATCAACGGCCAGCCAGTCAGCGACTTCGATGCTTTCGTCAAGCTGGTGCAGGCGGCTGCCATCAAGTCCCCCCATCTCGCGATCACTGTCGAAAGAGCAGGTCGCCCCCTGCAATTGAACGTCATCGCAAAATGGGAATCGCTGGAAGGCGGGAAGCGGAAGTGGGCGATTGGCGTGGGTGCTCCCATGCCCGAACTGGCTACCGTGCGTTACGGCCCGCTGCGGGCATTCGGCGCCTCGCTCCAATCCACCTGGCGCAATACCGCACAGACCTTCGGGATGCTCGGCAAGATGCTGAGCGGCCAGACTTCGACCAGAAACCTGTCGGGCGTGATCGGCATCGCCCAGGTGGCGAATGCCTCGGCCCACATGGGCCTTCCCTGGTTCCTCAATTTCCTGGCGCTGGTATCGCTGAGTCTGGCGATCCTCAACCTGCTGCCGATCCCGATCCTGGATGGTGGGCACCTGCTGTATTATCTGATCGAACTGGTCAAGGGCAGCCCGGTCAGCGAACAGATCATGATCATCGGCCAGTACATCGGTCTGGTCCTGCTGTTCACCCTGATGGGGCTGGCTTGCTACAACGACATCCACCGCATGTGGCTATCGTGACGCTGATGGCCAGCGACACCTGCAATGCACCGATTTGCCTGCCGCATCTTTGCGCGCCGGCAAGTCAAACGACGTACTCGTGCGGGGTACGGAATCTCTTTTCGAGGCGGGGCCGGTTCCCGTTTCTTGCTCTTGATCGGGGTAGCCAAACCGGCTGCGCGATCGAAACAACCCAACGGAATCGACGATGAAGCGTATCGCCGCGCTGATCCTGCTTGCATCCCTCTCCGCCCATGCGTTTGCATTCGACCCGTTCGTGGTGTCCGACATCCGTATCGACGGTCTCAGCCGCATATCGGCAGGCACGGTCTTCACCTACCTCCCTGTGCACAAGGGCGACCGGATGACCAACGACGAGGCCCAACGGGCCATTCGCGCGTTGTATCAGACCAAGTTCTTCAGCGACGTGGAAATCGATCGCGACGGCAGCATCCTGGTGATCAAGGTGGTCGAGCGGCCGTCGATCGCCAAGCTGACCCTGCGCGGCAACAAGGACATCAAGACCGATGACCTGAAGAAGGGCCTCAAGCAGATCGGTCTTGCCGAGGGCGAGACCTTCGACCGGCTGGCGCTGGACAATGTGCAGCAGGAGCTCACCCGTCAGTACTACAACCGCGGCAAGTACAACGTGTCGGTGATCCCGCACGTCACCCGGCTGGATCGCAATCGCGTCGCGGTGGATATCGAGGTTCGCGAGGGCAAGGCCGCCAAGATCCAGGAGATCAACATCCTGGGCAACCACGCCTTCACCGACAAGCAAATCCGCAGTGATTTCGAGTCGGGCACGCCAAACCTGATGTCCTGGTATTCGAAGAACGACCAGTATTCGCGCGAGAAGCTTTCGGGTGACCTGGAAAAACTGCAGTCCTACTACATGAACCGGGGCTATGCCGATTTCGGCGTGAACTCCACCCAGGTGACGATTGCCCCCGACAAGCGCTCCATGTATGTCGACACCAGCGTGAAGGAAGGCGAGATCTACAAGATCTCCGACGTCAAGCTGCTCGGCACGCTGATCCTGCCGGAAACCACCTTGCGTCAGCTCGTCTTTCTGAAGAAGGGCGACATCTTCAATCGCGCCGCGATCGAGGCCAGCACGAAGGCGATCAAGGCGATTCTGGCGAATATCGGTTACGCCTTCGCCAAGGTCACGCCGATCCCGAAGCTGGACAAGGAAAACCGCACGGCCGAAGTCACCCTCTACATCGAGCCGGGCCAGCGCGTGTACGTGCGCCGGGTCATCTTCCAGGGCAACACCCGCACCGAGGACGGGGTGCTGCGCCGGGAAATGCGCCAGCTGGAAGGCTCGTTCTATTCCCAGGCAGCGATCGACCGCTCCAAGGTCCGACTGCAGCGACTGGGGTATTTCAAGAAGGTCGACATCGACAAGAAACGTGTGCCCGGCACACAGGACAAGGTCGACGTCACGATCAAGGTCGAAGAGCAGTCCGCCGGCAGCATGCAGTTCGGCGTGGGTTACTCGCAGTACTCCGGCCTGATCCTGAATGCATCGGTATCGCAGAACAACCTGTTCGGTTCCGGTGACAGCGTATCGGTGAGTGGTTCACGCAGCTCCTACACCACCAGTTTCAGCACCAACTACTACAACCCCTACCTGACCGACAGCGGCGTGGGCATTGGTTACAACCTGAACTTCACCAAGACCGACTACGGCAACGCCAGTTCCACCTTCGCCAACTATGCCACCAGCAACAAGTCCTTCGCGACCTACCTGGGCATTCCGGTCAGCGAAACCGACGGCGTGCGCATCGGCCTGGGCATCAGCAGCAACAAGGTCAACCTGATCCCCGGCTACAGCCCGCAGATCCTTGTGGACTACCAGAACGAGATCGGCAACAAGACCATCCATTCCTGGACCGGCACCCTTGGCTGGAACCACGACACCCGCAACGGCTACTGGGCGCCAACCCGCGGCGGCCTGATCTCCCTGTCGACCGATGTCGCGCTGCCGGGGTCAACCACGCAGTACTGGAAGCTGACAGCGGAAGCGAACCACTACTGGCCGATAGGCAAGGGCTTCGTGCTGTACATGAACGGCCAGGTGGGTTACGGCAAGACCTACGGCAAGAACGGCATCAGCGATGCGGCTCTGGCCACGCTCCAGGCCAATACCACCGACCACCCCATCGTCGACATGCGCAACGATTTCCCGTTCTGGAGCAACTTCTACTCCGGTGGCGTGCGCGACGTGCGCGGCTTCCAGGACAACACGCTGGGCCCGCGCATCTGCATCACCGCCAACGGAGTGGAAGGACCCGGCGGCATCTGCTCGGACGGCCGCTACGCTCAGCCCGTCGGCGGCGCCTTGAAGGTGCTGGGCACCGCGGAGCTCTACCTGCCACTGCCGTTCCTGAAGGACGTGAATACTGCACGCGTTTCATGGTTCGTCGACGCCGGCAATGCGTACAAGGACTACCAGAGCTTCAACGCCAGTACCTTGCGTGTCTCCACTGGTCTGTCGCTGCACTGGCAGGCGCCGATCGGTCCGCTGATCATCAGCCTTGCCCTGCCGATACGCACCCAGGCCAATGACGGTCACTACGAGGAACGCATCCAGTTCACCTTCGGCAGCCAGTTCTGATGAGACGGCTCGACGCCCCGGCATCATGTCGGGCGTCGGGGCGCGGAGCATGTTTGTGAACACGATCAGCCATTCCCTGACTGAACTGGCCGAGCGATTCGGACTGTCTCTGCACGGTGATGGCGCCCGTCTTGTCGATGGCGTCGGCACCCTGGCGGGCGCCGGACCCAGCCAGCTCAGCTTCCTGTCCAACGGCAAGTACGCCGCCGCACTGGGCGCAACCCGGGCGGGCGTGGTGGTGATGCGCGCCGAGAATCTGGCCGACTGCCCTACGGCAGCGCTGATCGCCACCGACCCCTACGTCGCGTATGCGCGGATTGCGGCATTGTTCGAGCGCTTGCCAGCGGCCCCGCCGGGCATTCACCCATCCGCGGTCGTCGCTGCCGGCGCAGACGTCAGCGCCACGGCGAGTATCGGCCCGGGTTGCGTAATCGAGCATGGCGCCACCGTCGAGGACGGCGTCGTGCTCGGCCCTCATTGCATCATCGGCGAAGGCTGCACGGTCGGCGCACAGTCACGTCTGGTCGCTCGCGTGACCCTGGTGACCCGGGTCACCCTTGGTCGCCGCGTGCTGGTGCACCCGGGTGCGGTGATCGGTTCGGATGGCTTCGGCCTTGCCTTCGACCGAAATCTTTCCGACCACGGCGGGTGGGTCAAGCTGCCGCAGCTGGGCGGCGTGCGTATCGGTGACGACTGCGAGATCGGTGCCAATACCACGATCGACCGCGGCGCGCTGGACGATACCGTGCTGGAAGAAGATGTGCGCCTGGACAACCAGATCCAGATCGCCCACAACGTCCACATCGGTGCGCACACGGCGATGGCGGGCTGCGCTGCAGTAGCCGGCAGCGCGAAGATCGGGCGCTATTGCATGATCGGTGGCAATGCGGGAGTGCTGGGACATCTTGAACTGGCCGACCGGGTTACCATTACGGCCAAGAGTCTGGTTACGCATTCAATCCGCGAGGCCGGCGAATATTCATCGGGCGTGCCGCTGCAGGAAAGCCGCCTGTGGCGCAAGAATGCTGCCCGTTTCAAGCATCTGGACGAGTACGCGCGCCGCCTGTCGGCGCTGGAAAAG
>JAPHUU010000061.1 GCA_026193555.1 Rhodanobacter sp. | reverse complement strand
TACGCGGCTTCCCACGGGGTGTAGCTCAGCCTGGTAGAGCGCTACGTTCGGGACGTAGAAGTCGCAGGTTCGAATCCTGTCTCCCCGACCAAAATTCGATGAAAAAGCCGGCCAAGCGCCGGCTTTCTTGTTTCTGCCTGCCGGGCCGCTGCCCAAGCATGCGGCAGACGAGCGCAACGCTCGGGTACGTCAGTTTTCCAGGGCCAGCGCCGCCAGCCGATCAAGCTCTTCCTCGACGAATCCCGCCTCCAGCCGCGCAGGCCGGTTGAACGGTCCGCGCAGGTTGACTCCCATGTAGTCGCGCAGCAGCGTGAAGAACGTCTCGACCGGCTCGATCCCGTCACGCTCGCAGCAGTGTCGATACCAGCGGGTGCCGGCGGCTACGTGGGCGACTTCCTCACTCAGGATCACTTCCAGGATCGCCACCGTGCGGTTGTCACCGAGATGACGCAGCCGCGCGATCATGCCGGGCGTGACATCCAGCCCGCGCGCCTCCAGCACGCGCGGCACCAGTGCCATGCGGGCGGTGTCGTGGTGAGCAGTTTTCTCGGCCATCGCCCACAGTCCGTCGTGCGCGTCGAAATCGCCGTAGGCGTGGCCGAGTTCGGTGAGGCGCCCGGACAGCAATGCGAAATGGCGCGCCTCGTCGTTGGCGCAGCTGGCCCAGTCACGGTAGTAGGCGTCCGGCTTGCCGCGAAAGCGGTAGACCGCGTCCCAGGCCAGGTTGATCGCATTGAATTCGATATGCGTCACCGCATGCACGAGGGCGGCACGGCCCTGCTCGCTGCCCAGTCCGCGCTGTGGCACCTGACGTGCGTTGACCAGGCGCGGCTTGTCGGGGCGACCGGGCGCGGCGATCGACTCCGGCGGCGGCGACGCGGGGTCGACGAGCAGCTCGCCGGCCTGCAGGGCCTGCCAGGTGGCATGAGTGAGTCGCAGCTTGTCGATCGGGTCGGTGGCGTCGAGACAGCGTTTGGCGGCGGCATGGAGGTCGTTCATGGCGTTTCCCGCGGGCACCCGCCCCTCACCTCGGTCCTCTCCCCGCAGGGGAGGAGACGAGGAATGAGCACGTCACACAACGCGTCGCGCTGCCTTGGCGTCATCGGAGCGCAGCATCTGGATCTGCTCCAGATATTGCTGCTCGAGGCCGGTGATGTACTCGCCGGAGAAGCACGAGGTGTCGAACTGCCGCAGGTTTTCGTTGCCCTCCTGCACCGCCCGGATCAGATCCTTGAGATCCTGATAGATCAGCCAGTCGGCGCCCAGCATTTTCTCCACTTCCTGCTCGGTATGACCGGCCGCGATCAGCTCGGAAACCGACGGCATGTCGATGCCGTACACGTTCGGATAGCGCACCGGCGGTGCCGCCGAGGCGAAGTAGACGTTTTTTGCGCCGGCGTCGCGGGCCATCTGGATGATCTGCTTGGAGGTGGTACCGCGCACGATCGAGTCGTCCACCAGCAGCACATTCTTCTTGCGGAATTCCAGATCGATCGCGTTGAGTTTGCGGCGCACCGATTTCACCCGTTCGCCCTGCCCCGGCATGAGGAAGGTGCGGCCGATATAGCGGTTCTTGACGAAGCCCTCGCGGAACGGCACGCCAAGTGCACCTGCAAGGGCGCTGGCGGCGGTGCGGGCGGTGTCGGGGATCGGAATCACCGCATCGATGCCGTGGTCCGGGCATTCGCGCAGGATCTTCTCGGCCAGCTTCTCGCCCATGCGCAGGCGCGCCTTGTATACCGATACGTCCTCGATCATCGAGTCCGGACGCGCCAGGTAGACATATTCGAAGATGCATGGTGTATGCGGCGCACCTTCGGCGCAACGGCGGCTGTGCAGTTGGCCGTCATCGGTGATGATCACCGCCTCGCCCGGCTCGATGTCGCGCACGCGCTTGAAGCCCAGCACGTCGAACGCAACCGATTCCGAGGCCACCGCGTATTCGCGGCCATCCATCGTCACCCGCTCACCCAGCACCAGCGGCCGGATGCCATGCGGATCACGGAACGCGATCAGTCCGTAACCCAGCACCAGCGCCACGCAGGCATAGCCGCCGACGGCCCGCGCATGCACGCCGGCTACCGCCTTGAAGATGTGGTCCGGGGTCAACGTCATCCGGTCCTGGATCTGCAGCTCGTGCGCCAGCACGTTCAGCAGCACCTCGGAATCCGAATCGGTGTTGATGTGGCGACGGTCGTCCTCGAACATCTGTCGACGCAACACTTCGGTATTGACCAGGTTGCCGTTGTGCGCGAACGCGATGCCGTAGGGCGAATTCACGTAGAACGGTTGCGCCTCGGCCAGCCCTTCCGAACCGGCGGTGGGATAACGGCAGTGGCCGATGCCGCTGCATCCGCGCAATCCGCTCATCGCAGCCTGCCCGAACACGTCACGCACCAGCCCGTTGCCCTTGTGCAGACGCAGGCGCGCGCCATCGACCGTGGCGATGCCGGCCGCGTCCTGTCCGCGGTGCTGCAGCACGGTCAAGCCGTCGTAAAGCGCCGATGCCACTTCGGTGGTACCGACAATGCCGATGATTCCGCACATGGTTTATTGCCTGCTTTCAAGGATTCGTGGGTTGGCCAGCGGCTTTCGCCCGCGCTACCGGCGACGAGGCTGCTGGCGCAGGTAGCGCGCCGGAGATGGGGGCTGTCAGCGCCTGCGGCAAGCTGGGCAGCTGCGGCAACGACGCCGGTGGATGCAGATAGTCACGCGCGTTGGCCGGTACATGCTGCTCCAGCCAGGACGCCACATGCTGGAACTGCGGCAGCAGCACCGAGTGCTGCCACCACGGGTCGCGGGTGAATGCGGTGAAGCCGACCAGGAAGACCAGCAAGGTCACCAGCAGCACGCCACGAGCAAAGCCGAACAGCATGCCGAGCAGACGATCCGTGCCTGACAACCCGGTGCTCTCCACCAGCTTGTTGACGACGAAACGCAACAGCGCGCCGAGGACCAGTACGGCGACAAAGCACAGCCCGTAACCGACGATGATCCGCACCGAGGGCAGACCGATGATGCGCTCGAAATGCTGCGCCACCACCGGACCGAAAATCCATGCCACCCAGAATGCGGTGATCCAGATCGCCAGCGCCAGCACTTCGGAAACCAGTCCGCGCCACAGCCCGATGATGACCGACAGGCCGAGCACGCCGACGATGATGTAATCGACCCAGTTCATCGGTTCACCCCTGCCGGATTCGCGTGCGGGCGTGCGCTGAGACTCGCATGCTCAGGGCACCGGAACGACGTTGCCGTCGATGTTGAGCTTGGCCTTGATCTGGTCATGTACGCGCTGCGCATCGGTGCGCTGCGTTTGCGGACCGACGCGCACCCGCCACAGCCTCCGACCGCCGGATTGCACCGAATCGACGAAGCCATCGAAACCGTTGCTGCGCAGCTTGTCGCGCAACGCCATGGCGTCGGCCTTGTTGCTCATCGCAACCACTTGAACGGCCCAACCGCCGGCCTTCGCATGACCACCCGCAGGCGTCGGCGATGCGGCCACCGTCCCTCCGGCACGGCTTGCGCCCTGCTGCAGCCGCACCGGCGTACCCGGGATCGACTGGGCAATCTTCAGTCGCGCAGCCTCCGCGGCCGTGCGCGTACCGAATGGCCCGGCTATCACCAGTGTGCGCCGCTGGCCCGCCTGGGTGATCGGGTAGCCAGTGACCGGATACCCCAGCGCTCGCACGCGGCGCTGCAGGTTCGCGGCACCGGTCGCGCTGGCATAGGCGCTGAGGTCGAGCGTGTAGCGGCCGGTGTCGTCCGCGGCCCGGGCAACAGGCGCTGCCGCAGGTTTCGCCGCGGCGGGCAGTGCCGGCTTCTGGCGCGGCACCGGCGCAACCACGGGCGGCTGCTTGGCCTGCATCGGAATCACCGGCTTTGCCGTCACGCTGTCGGTCGTGACCGTGGTCGGCACCGGCCTCTTGCCAGCCTCGGGATCGGTTTCCACGTCGCGTGGGCGACTCGATCCGATGTTCACCCTGGCCAGCTGGTCGCCGGAAGCCGGCGGAGCTGCGGTTGAGGTTGAGCTCGTCGTATTGGCTGACGCGGCGGCGGCCGGCGCGCTGGTGGTCGACACCGCGGCATCCGGGGCCAGGTTCATGGTCCTGGTTTTCAGGTCGCGATCGGGCGACGGCGGAATCGCCAGGCTGACCGCCTGGTCGCCTTCCGCTGTCGGTGGCTTGCCGTTGAATATCATCGGCAGAAACAGCACCGCCAAGGCAAAAAGGACGGCGGCTCCCAGCAGGCGTGTTTTCAAGACTTCGCTCCAAGGCGGCTGACACCGCACACAACAGGGCGATTATACCTGCCTGCGCCAGAGCCATCAGCGTGATCGTGGATGCTGCGCCGAGGATATTCAGCCAGACGGTGCAGCGATCACCGCACCGGCGACGAAGAACGAGCCGAATGCCAGTATCTGCCCCGCTTCCGACGTGTCCGCGCGGGCCGCCCGCAGCGCATCGGCCACATCGGCATGGGTTGCGAACGCGGCTTGCGGCAGGGTTTGCCGCAGTACCTCCGCCAGCGCACCCGCAGCCAGGCCACGCGGCGTATCGCGGTCAAGTCCCGCCAGATGCCAATAGGCGATCCGCGGTCCCAGCGCCGCCATCACCCCGGCCACATCCTTGTCCGCCAGCGCGCCGTAGACCGCATGCACCGCGCCGGCCGGCTGCACGTCCAGCCATTCCGCCAGTGCCCGCGCCGCTTGCGGGTTGTGGCCCACATCCACGACCAGGCGCGGCGCGCCGCCCAGCGACTGCAACCGCGCCGGTATCTGCGCGGTTTGCATGCCGCGGCCGACGGCAGCGAGGAACTGCTGCGGCGCGATCGGTTCGCCGCCACGGCACAACACATGCATGGCAGCAATCGCGGTCGCCGCATTGGCGTATTGCACCGGTGCGGCCAGTGCGAGTTCGGGCAATTCCATCGCCAGGCCATCGCGATGCTGCCAGCGCCAGCCCTCGACGCGATGCTCCATCGTGAAGTCGATGCCGGCACGCTCGACCCGTGCGCCGCACGCAGCCAGCGCCTGCAGCAGCCCGATCGACGGCACCGTCTCGCCCACGATCGCCGCCCGCCCGGCCCGCGCGATGCCGGCCTTCTCGCGCCCGATGCTGTCGCGATCCGGGCCCAGCCAGTCCATGTGATCGAGGTCGACCGTGGTGATGATCGCCACATCGGCATCGACGATGTTCACCGCGTCCAGCCGCCCGCCCAGGCCCACTTCCAGGATCGCCACGTCGAGATCGGCACGGGCGAACAGATCCAGCGCGGCCAACGTGCCGAACTCGAAATAGGTCAGCCGGATCTCATCTGCCCGGCCCGCGGCGCGGGCCGACTCGATCCGCTCGAACGAGGCCACCAGCGAGGCATCGTCGATGTTCCCGCCATCGACGCGCACCCGTTCGTTGTACTCCAGCAGATGCGGCGAGGTGAAACAGCCCACCCGCCGCCCTGCCGCCTGCAGCATGGCCTCCAGCAAGGCCACGCAGGAGCCCTTGCCGTTGGTGCCGCCCACCGTGATCACCCGTCGCGCCGGTGCTGGCGCACCCATCCGTCGCCAGACTTCGCGCACGCGCTCGAGCCCCAACTCGATGGTGCGCGGATTGACGCTTTCCTGATACGCCAGCCATGCGGCGAGAGTGCGGGCCATGCGGTGACTTTGTGCGAAAGAATGCAACGGCATCCGACGGACCGGAACCCCGGTGCGGATGAGCAGGCAGGCAGCTTAGATCATCGCCGCCCGGGCATCACCTCAGATCAGCGAAAGAGTGTGGCGGAAGCCATCGTCGGCGACCACGGAAACAGCCGTCACCGCCGGTCGATCGTCACAACGGCGTGTTGCGCAGACGCAAGGCGTTGCTCACCACCGACACCGAACTCAGGCTCATCGCCAGCGCGGCCACCATCGGCGACAGCATGATGCCCAGCCATGGAAACAGCACGCCGGCCGCCAACGGCACACCCACCGCGTTGTAGACAAAGGCAAAGAAAAGGTTCTGCCGGATATTGCGCACCGTGGCGCGCGACAGCGCACGGGCCCGCGCGATCGCGCCGAGATCGCCCTTGATGAGGGTCACCTGCGCGCTCTCCATCGCCACCGCGGTACCGCTGCCCATGGCAATGCCGACATCCGCCGCCGCCAGTGCCGGCGCGTCGTTGATGCCGTCCCCGGCCATCGCCACGCGGCGACCCTCAGCCCTCATCGCGGTGATCACCGCGGCCTTGTCGGCAGGGGACAGGTCGGCATGCACCTCGTCGATACGCAACTTCTGCGCCACCCGGCGCGCGGTGGTGGCGTTGTCGCCGGTGAGCATCACGACACGCAGGCCTTCGCGGCGCAGCGCCTTGATCACCTTCGCCGTATTCGGCTTGACCCGGTCGGCGAACGCCACCAGGCCGGCAAGCACCCCGTCGACCGCGAGAAACGTCACCGTATCGCCATCGCCGCGCAGATGTTCTGCCTTTGCCGCTGCCTCCTCGCTGACCGCGATATTGAGTTCCTGCAGCATGCGCTCATTGCCCAGCATCACCAGGCTGCCGTCGATCCGGCCCTGCACACCACGACCGGTACGCGTGATGAAGCCGCTCACCGGCGGCAGCAGCTGCCCCTGGGCCGCGTTGACGATGGCCCGCGCCAGCGGATGCTCGCTCGGCTGATCCAGCGCGGCTGCCAGCTGCAACAGGCGCTCGCGCGGCAGTTCACGCAGCGGCACCAGTTCGATCAGCATCGGTTTGCCTTCGGTCAATGTTCCGGTCTTGTCCAGCACCAGGGTGTCGATGTCGCGCAACGCCTCGATGGCGCCGGCATCCTTGAACAGCACACCACACTGGGCACCGCGACCACTGGCCACCATGATCGAGATGGGCGTCGCCAACCCCAGCGCGCAGGGACAGGCGATGATCAGCACCGACACCGCCGCGATCAGCGCATGCGCCAGCTTCGGCTCGGGCCCGAGCCAGCTCCAGCCCGCGAATGCCAGCACCGCACAAGCCAGCACCGCCGGCACGAACCAGGCGGCGACGCGATCGGCCACCCGCTGCAACGGAGCGCGGGTGCGCTGCGCGGTGGCAACCATCGCCACGATCTGCGCCAGCACCGTCTCGCCGCCGACTTTCTGTGCGCGCATGGTCAGCGCGCCGTCCTGGTTCACCGTGCCGCCGACCAGTGCGGCATCGGTCGTTTTCAGCACGGGCATCGGCTCGCCGCTGAGCATCGATTCGTCGACATGGCTGGTTCCCTCCAGCACCATGCCATCGACAGGCACGTTCTCGCCGGGGCGCACTTGCAAACGGTCCCCCACTCGCACCGCGTCCAGCGGAACGTCCATCTCGCGGCCGTCGGCAGCGAGGCGGTGCGCGACCTTCGGCACCAGCCCCATCAGCGCCTGCAAGGCCGCGCCGGTGCGGCGGCGCGCGCGCAATTCCAGAAAATCGCCCAGCGTGACCAGGGTGACAATCACCGCCGCTGACTCGAAGTACACACTGACCTGCCCGTCAGCGCCGCGGAAGCTGGCCGGAAAGATGGTCGGCAACAGAAACGCCACGATGCTGTAGAGCCACGCCACACCCGTGCCCAGGCCGATCAGGGTGTACATGTTCGGCTGCCATGGTTTCAGCGAGCGCCAGCCACGGCGGAAGAATGGCGCCCCGCCCCACAGCACCACCACGGTCGCCAGGACGGCCTCGCTCCAGCCAGCCAGCCGATCCCATGGTGCGATCGGCCGCCAGCCCGACAGATGCGGCCCCATCGCCAGTACGAACACCGGCAACGTCAGCGCCAGCAGCATCCAGAAGCGACGTGACATGTCCGCCAGCTCGCTGCTGTCGTCCGGGTCCGCATCGGGCAGCATCGGCTCAAGTGCCATGCCGCACTTTGGACAGTCGCCGGGCCCGACTTGCTGCACTTCCGGATGCATCGGGCAGGTGTAGATGGCATCGGGTTCCGTCGCCGGGGCCATCTGATGCCCGATATATTTCACCGGATCAAGCAGAAACTTCTCGCGGCAGCGCGCGGCGCAGAAGTAATACGTGTGGCCTTCGTGGCCGGCCTGATGCCTTGCCTGCAAAGGATCCACCTTCATGCCGCAGACCGGATCAACCGTCACGTCGACAGCGTTCGCGCCGTCTCCGCTGCGGGGGCCTTGCTCACTCATCTTTCAATCCTTCTTCCGTCAATGCACGCAGGATCGGGCACTGCTCCGGCGCACCATGCCCGGGACACGACTCCACCAGCTGCGCCAAACCGTCGCGCACACGCTGCAATTCCGCAATGCGCGTGTCCAGTGAGCGCAGCCGGTCCGCGGCGCGTTTCTTCACCGCACCCACGCCCTTGCTGCGATCACGCGACAATGCCAGCAACTCGCGAATCTCCTCCAGCATGAAGCCCAGATCCTTGGCCCTGCGGATGAATCGCAACTGTGCAATCGCACCCTCGTCGTAACTGCGGTAACCCGAAGGCCGACGCGGCGGCTCGGGCAGCAACCCCTCGCGCTCGTAGAAACGGATCGTGTCGATCGCCACGCCAACTCGCTTGGCGACGACACCGATGGTGAGGGAAGCGGCCTTGGGATCCATTTCCCCAGTCTAGACCATTGATCTAGGTGCGTGGCATGACAAGGGCACAAACAGGGGCGGCGGTGGCGTATCGTGTCGGTCCCCCATATGCCCCTCACCGACACCCCTCGATGCCAACACGCGCCCCTACCCTACCCCTCCGCATCGAGCCAGCCACCACAGACGACCCTGTCCACGACACGCAGTTTGCCGTGCTCGGCGGGATCAGCTTCGCGCACATGCTCAACGACATGATCCAGTCGCTGATCCTGGCGATTTATCCGCTCTTGAAGAACAGCTTCCACCTGAGCTTCGCGCAGATCGGCCTGATCACCCTGACCTACCAGGTCATCGCCTCGCTGCTGCAGCCGCTGGTCGGCATGGCCACCGACCGTCGGCCGAAGCCTTACTCGCTGCCGACCGGCATGGGCTTCACCCTGTGCGGTTTGTTGCTGGTGGCGGCAGCACCGAACTTCCCGGTGCTGTTGCTGGCCGCCGCCCTGGTCGGCACCGGCTCGGCGGTCTTCCACCCGGAATCATCGCGGGTAGCGCGGCTGGCCTCAGGCGGTCGCCACGGTCTGGCGCAGTCGCTGTTCCAGGTTGGCGGCAATACCGGCTCGTCGCTGGGACCGTTGCTGGCCGCCTGGATCATCGTGCCGTATGGGCGCGGCAGCATGGCCTGGTTCTCGCTGGCGGCATTGTTGGCGATCGTGGTGCTGCTGCAGATCGGACGCTGGTATGGCCAGCATCACGTTGCACGCAGCCGGTCGAGCGCGCGGCACCTGACCATCGTGCCGTTGTCGCGCAACAAGGTCATCGGCGCGCTGGTGATCCTGGGCCTGCTGATCTTCTCCAAGTACTTTTACCTGGCCAGCCTCAGCAGCTATTACACGTTCTACCTGATCCACAAGTTCGGTGTGTCGGTGCAGAGCGCGCAGGTGCACCTGTTCGCGTTCCTGTTCGCGGTGGCGGGCGGCACAATGATCGGCGGCCCGATCGGCGACCGCATCGGACGCAAGTGGGTGATCTGGGTATCGATCCTCGGCGTCGCACCGTTCACCCTGCTGCTGCCGCACGCCAACCTGATGTGGACCGGTGTGCTGAGCGTGATCATCGGCCTGATTCTGGCCTCGGCGTTCTCGGCGATCCTGGTCTATGCACAGGAGCTGATCCCCGGCCGCGTCGGCATGATCTCAGGCCTGTTCTTCGGCTTCGCCTTCGGCATGGGCGGCATCGGCGCCGCCGTGCTCGGCCAGCTCGCCGATCTGCACGGCATCGAATACGTCTACCGGCTGTGCGCATACTTGCCGCTGATGGGTTTGATCACAGTGTTTCTGCCCAGACTGGAGCGATCAGGGCGAAGCTGATTTTCACCGGAATCGAATCAACCTTTCGGTGTCCTGGATTATGGATTGGCAGAAAAATCATTCATCCAGAGGTGAATTCGGCATTCCACGAAGAGCAAAGAAAAAAACCCGGCCGAGGCCGGGTTTTTTCATACTCCGCTACTCAGGTTCGATTACTGCTGAACCTGCAGCTCCGTACGACGATTCTGCGCGCGACCTGCGTCGGTTGCATTGTCGCCGATCGGATTACTCTCACCATGACCGATCGGTCCTTCCAGACGGCTGGCATCGATACCGTGACTGGTCAGGAAGTTGTAGACGATCGAGGCACGACGCTCGGACAGCTTCTGGTTGTACTCGTCGGTACCCTTCGAGTCGGTATAACCGGCCACCGTCACATGCACCTGCGGATAACGCTGCAAGGTATCGACTGCCTGATTCAGCACAGCGATCGAGTCAGCGGTCGGCTCGGCCAGCGACTTGCTGATGTCGGTCTCGCCTTTCCTCGGGCGATCGAACTTGAAGTTCACGCCGCGCAGGTCGATCACGACCTTTTGCGGGCAACCGTCCGGACCGACGATCGTGCCAGCGGCGGTAGCCGGGCACTTGTCTTCGCAATCGTTGACGCCGTCATTATCGCTGTCCATGGTCGAGCAATCGACCGGCGCTACGGGGGCCGCTACCGGAGCAGGAGCCGCCGCCACTGGCGCCGCGCCAAAACGCGAAACGAGGGTGAGGCCGAGGAACGTGTCACCGTAGGCGCTCTTGTTCGACTGGGTCTTGTTGTCCCAGTCATAACGGTAGCCGGCTTCGACGCGGATGTTGGTCCGATCGGAAACCATCTTGGACACGCCAACGCCCACCTGAGCCGCCGGAGACCAGCCACTGGCAGCCGAACTCTGGTGCTCGCTTCCCATCAAGCCAACCATGCCGTAGGGGCGCCAGGCGTTCCAGTCGCCGGCATAGAATCGCGCTGACGCGCCGATGGCTGTGCTGGTCCATGACCGATTGCTGTGACCACCACCGGCCGCAGCGCCATTGTCTCGATCGCGCCTGGTGCGATCGACGAACGCGTCGATGGACACGTTGGACGAGACGAACTTGCCAAAACCCAGCCCGTAATAGATCTGCCGGCTGTTGGTGTTGCGCGCCTGGTCGTTGAAGAAGCCACCGACGGTCGGTGCGATATACCAGCGACCATCGAAGCTGGACATGCTGCTGTCACTGCTCGCCGTGCTGGCAGCCGGGGCATCCTGTGCCTGAACGGCACCTACGCCACCCAACGCCAGTGCAATCAGAAAATACAAACCTTTACGATTCATCGGGTGTCTCCTCATTTATTTGAATTATCGCGTCCGTTCAACAAAAAAACGGGAAATATCGCGTCAGAACTGAATTACGTCATGCGAGCCTGTATCGCGCCGGTTTGGTATTCGTGGATCAAGCGGTCGCAATTGTAGCGAGAACGTTAAGTGGTTCACACATGCAGGCCTGCAACCCGGCTCACTCAGCTAGGCTTTGTTCAGAAAAGCCATCGGCCGAAATACCGCCCATCATCGCCAGTCAACCGGCTTGGCATGTCCCTTATGTCAGCATGCGTCAGGAAGCTTCGAAAATGCAGGCCGGAACATTTCCGGCACGGCATCTGGAAGGAACCCCTTGGCTCACTTCCGTTGAATGTTGCACTTACATCGTATTCACAATGTGAAGTACCCGAGGAACTGCTGCAGCGACATCGCGTCGAGCGCTGCCGGATCGGCCGCCGCCGCCATGATCGCCTTGACCCGATGTGCCGGCAAATGGCCGCGCATGGCCGCTTCGAACTTCTTCAGCAGCACGGGAATGCCTTCGACGCGGCGCTTGCGGTGACCGATCGGGTAGTCGATCGAGACCTTCTCCGTGCTGCTGCCGTCCTTGAAAAACACCTGCAGGGAATTGCCGATATAGCGCTTGTCCGGATCGAAATAGTCCTTGGTGAACTGTGGGTTCTCGCTGACCGCCATCTTTTCCCGCAATGCATCGATACGCGGGTCGGCAGCGACATCGTCGTTGTAATCGTCCGCCGTGAGGCGGCCGAAGATCAGCGGCACGGCGACCATGTACTGGATGCAGTGGTCGCGGTCGGCATAGTTCGACAGCGGGCCGGTCTTGTCGATGATCCGGCAGCCCGCTTCCTGGGTCTCGATCTCGATCCGCTCGATCTGGTCGAGCCGGCCGGCGACCTGGCCATGCAACTGCATCGCGCATTCCACCGCTGTCTGCGCGTGGAATTCGGCCGGGAAGCTGATCTTGAACAGCACGTTTTCCATGACATAGCTTCCGAACGGGCGCTCGAATTCGAAGGCCTTGCCCTTGAAGGCCACGTCGTAGAACCCCCAGGTCTTGGCCGACAACGCGGATGGGTAGCCGACCACGCCACGATAGACCGCATTGATCGCGTGAGTCACCGCGCGACGGCAGGCGTCGCCGGCAGCCCAGCTCTTGCGAGGTCCGGTGTTCGGCGCATGACGATAGGTACGCAGTGCACCGTTGTCGATCCAGCTGTGCGATACCGCCGTCGTGACCTGCTCCTTGTCACCACCCAGCATCGCGGTGGCAACAGCGGTGGAGGCCAGCCGCACCAGGATCACATGATCCTGCCCGACCCGGTTGAAGCTGTTCTTGAGCGCATAGCAGCCCTGGATTTCGTGCGCCTTGATGGCCCAGGTCAGCACTTCACGCACGGTCAGCGGTTGGCCACCCTCGCGCGCTGCCTTGCGGCTGAGGTAGTCCGCCACGGCGAGGATCGCGCCGAG
>JAPHUU010000170.1 GCA_026193555.1 Rhodanobacter sp. | reverse complement strand
GAGGATGCCCGGCGCGTCGACTACCCCGAGGCCGAGGCCAATTTCCTCTATTGCCGGGGCTCGCACCAGGAGGGGCTGACCACCTCGCGCGATGCACTGTCCGACTATACGGCCGGCATCGAGATTGCGCGCCACATCGAAAATCCGAGTCTGGTGGCCGACGGGTTGACGATGCGCGGCACGGTGCAGTCCCTGATCGGCGAGCCCGCGCTGGCCCTGGTCGACTTTCTGCAGGCACAACGCAACTATGAGGGCGCGGGCGAAACAGTGCTGACCCAACTGAACCTGCTCAACATCGCGGTCGCCTACCGTCGTATCGGTGAGTTCGACAAGGCGCGACAGTACATGGAGCAGTCGCTCGCCCACGCCAGGCAACGCCGGGACGTGCCCGAGCAGATTCTGATCGAGGTGCAACTGGGCTACCTCGACTCGGACTTGTCGAACCAGACCTCGGCACACCGACATTTCGCGGCGTCGCTGGCGCTGGCTCGCGGCATTGGCGATCCGGATTTTCTCGGTTCGTCCCACCTCGGGCAGGCGAACACATTCAATCTGGAGGGTCGTCACGCGCAGGCGCTGGACGCTCTGAAACAGGCGCAGGCCGCGTTCAGCAAGGTGGCGGATCACTCCAGTCAGGACATGATCGCCCTGCAGACGGCCGAGGCGGAGGCTGGCCTGGGTCATCATGCCGAGGCTGTCACCGAGTACGGCAAGGCCGAGCAGCTGCTCGCTCCCAGCGGCAACCTGCGCTACATGGTCGAGTTGCTGGACGCGCGTGCGCGCAGCTACGAAGCGCTTGGCAATCAGGAACAGGCGGTGCACGACCTGCACCGGGAAATCCGCATGCGCGAGACGCTGGAGAGCAACGCCAGGCGTTACAACACCACCCTGATGAGTTACCAGTTCGACAGCGCACGGCGCGATCAGGAAGACCGGCGCATCAAGGAAGAGAGTGCCCTGCAAGGCCGACAGCTGGCCGCACTGAAGCGTGCGCGCGACTGGCAGAACCTCGCCATGCTGCTCGGCAGCCTGCTGCTGCTGGGGCTGATCTGGCAGGCGGTGAGGCAACTGCGCCATTCGCGGCGCCTGCACGCGCTGGCGATGACCGATGCACTCACCGGCATTGCCAACCGGCGGCGGATCGAGCAGGTGATGAGCGATGTCATGCGCGAGGCCCGCCAGAACAGCGAGCAGATGACGGTCATCGTGCTGGACATCGACCACTTCAAGCGCATCAACGACCTGCACGGTCATCAGGTCGGTGACATCGTGCTGGTGCGGTTGGTGGTTGCCTGCAACAACGCGTTGCGCGGCTTTGATCACCTGGGTCGGTTCGGTGGCGAGGAGTTCCTGGTGATCCTTCCCAAGACGGGCCTGGAAACCGGGCGAGTGATCGCCGAGCGTTTGCGCGAGCGTGTCATCGCCCTGGATCTTGGCGATATCGCGTCCGATCTGAAAGTGACGATCAGTCTCGGCGTGGCGCAGCTTGACGATCCGGCGGAACCCATGGACAGCCTGGTCGAGCGTGCCGACCGGGCGCTCTATCAAGCCAAGGCCGCGGGCCGCAACCGGGTGGAGCTTGCCGAATCGCCTGCTTCGCCCTGATCAGCGGCGCAGGCTGCGTGCGGCATTCAGCCGCCTCTGCAACGCCGGCCCCTGCAGCAACCGAGGCAGCCATGGCGCGAATGGCTGCGGCACGATGCCGAGCGCGGCGTAGCCATCGGTCTTGCCGACCGAGTCGGTGCGCAGGGAACGGAAATTGTCCAGCGAGAACGGTTTGCCGGGCAGCAGGCCGGCGACCTGCGCCTGCAGCCGGCCGAGACTGTCCGGCAGCGGGATGATCGGCGTGTGCAATCCGGCCGCGTCGCGGATCTGGCGCACGATCGCACCCAGCGTGAGGATGTCCGGGCCATACAGTTCGAAGCTGCGGCGCTGGCCGAGCTTGTCGCTGTTGACGCAGCGGGCGATCGCCTCGGCCACGTCGCCGACGAAGGTCGGCGCCATGCGCGCCTTGGCACGCGCCAGCGGCAATACCGGCATCAGGCGCAGCAGGCCGGCGAAGCGGCTGACCAGCCCGTCGCCGGGACCGAAAATCACGCTGGGCTGGTAAATCGTCCAGTCCAGAGCGGAGGCCTTGACCAGCACTTCGGCTTCACCGCGCGTCTTCAGATACTGCGACAGTCCCTGGCCGGCCTTCAGTGAACTCATCTGATGCAGGCGGGTGACGTCGCTGGCATGACAGGCGGCAATCACGCGCCGGGTCAGTTCCACGTGAGCACGCTGGAACGTGTGCTGGCCGCCGGCATTCAGTATCCCGACCAGGTTGATCACCGCATCCGCGCCGGAAAACTGATCGCGCAGCACATCGTCGTTGTAGACATCGGCACTGCGAATGCTCACCTGCGGCAGCACGGCAAGTGCGCGGTGCTGTTCGCGGTTGCGGCTGAGCAGCACGATGCGATGGCCGTCGGCGGCCAGACGGGGTACCAGATGGCTGCCGACAAAACCGGTGCCGCCAAGAATGACGAGTTGCTGTGCGGCCATGGGGATAGGTCCTTGTGCGGTGTCGGGTTCAGGGTGAGGCGCTGGGCGCCGTGGCAGAGGCGATCGACTGCCCGGCGACGGTCGCCGGGCAGTCGATCGACTTTCGCGCAGTCATCGCATTCGGCAGTTCATACGGCAGTCCGACCGCCGGCATGCGGTAGGTCATCGGCACTGCCTTGCCATGCAGGCGCCAATCGTAGATCACGCTGAACGCCATCACCCGTGCCACATATTCCCGCGTCTCCTTGAACGGAATGGTGGCGATGAACAAGTCCGGCGCCAGTGTGCCGCGCGCCGCCAGCCATTGATCGACCCGGTTTGGCCCCGCGTTGTAGGCCGCGCTGGACAGCCACGGTGCACCTTCGAACCGTTGCGCCAATTGCGCAAGGTAGCGGGTGCCCAGCGCGATGTTCACTGCCGGATCGTACAGCGTGTCGCCACCGCCCCAGTCCAGGCCGCTGCGCTTGGCGACCAGGGCGGCGGTTTCGGGCACCAGCTGCATCAGGCCGCGGGCGTCGGCGGCGGAGTGGGCGTCGGTCAGCCAGGCGCTCTCGGCGCGCAGGATGCCGTAGGCCCAGGCCGGGTCGATGCCGGCTTGCTCGGCCTGCGGCACCAGACCATCCTGACTGGCCAGCGGAAAGCGCAGGTCGTACAGGTGCAGCGCATCGCCACTGGTCAGCGTGAACACGGCGCGGTCGTACCAGCCGCGGCGGTTGGCGAGGTCCGCCGCCAGCCGCAGAGTGGTCTGGTTGGCGCCCTGCAACGCCCGTGTCCATTCGCGCCGTGCCGGCAGGGGCAGGTCTACCGCCTGCAGTTCAAATGCCCGCAGCAGGCCGGGATTGTCCAGCAGCGCCCGCTCGCCTTGCGGGTCGTCGGCCAGTTGCAGCGGGCAGATCGCATAAGGCTGGGCCAGGCGGTCGGCGGCGAGGAATCCGAAGAACGTCGCCTGGTTCGCCAGCGCGCTGAATTGCGGCTCTGCCTCGGCCTCGCGGCCCAGTGCAGCCAGTGCGCGGGCCCGGAAATAGCGCCACTCGTCATCCTGCTGCTGGATCGTCGGCATCGCCTCGATCGCGGCCAGCACCGCCGGCCAGTCTTGTCGCGCCAGTGCCACCCGCACGCGCCACTCGCGGGTGGCATCGCTCTGCAAGGCGACCGGCAGGGCGATCAGTCGGGCCAGCGCATCGTCCGCGAAATCGGTGGCGCGGAACAACGCCAGCGCGTACAGGATCCGCCCGCGTTGCGGTTCACTGAAGCTGAAACGCGGCTGCAGCTGCTGCCATGCGGTGTCGGCGGCGTCGGAATCGCGTCGTGCCAGCTGCGCCAGTGCCATGGTGGCGGCTTGACGGGCGAGTGGATCGTCGGGCCAGCCCGCGGCGGCGGCGACGGCGGCTGCGGGGGTGCGCAGGGCCAGCACCAGACGCTGCGCGCCGGGCTGGTCATCCGGCGCAAGCCAGTCGGACAGGTCGGCGATGGTGCCCGACTGCCCGGCATCGGCGGCGCGTTCGATACGTGACCACAGGCGAGCCTCACTCAGCAGGCCCTGGTCGTGCGCCGCGCTCAGCACCGGATCGCAGGCAGCGGGCAGGTCAGGTTTGAGCCACAGGGCAGCCAGATCCTTGTCGAAGTCCAGCTTGTCGCCGCCGGCCAGGCGAGCCTGCAAGGCATCGCAGCTGAGCGCGTCCCCCAGGCCCGGCTGATACATCGCCAGAAAGTCGTTCCAGTCCTGGCGGCGCGCCAGCTCCAGCAGAAAGTCGCGGCGCAGATCTGCGGCGGGGATCAGGTCCGGATAGCGCTGCAGATAGTCCTGCACGGTGGTGCGGTCGATCTGCTGGATGTCGTGCTCCAGCGCCGCCACCTCGAGATAGGGATACAGCGGGTAGTCGTGAAGATCCACCGCCAGCTTGCGCCATTCGCTGCCACCCTGCTGCGCGGCGGCATAGGCCTGCCTGAACGCCACTCGCTGGCTGTCCAGGGATGCTGCCTGCGCGAGGGGGGCTGTCAGCAGCCAGCCGCCGGCCAGCATCAGCCAGGCAAACCAGACACGCCGCGGTAGTGCGCAAACAAACATGGAAGCTCCTGTGTTGGATTCGCGGCAGTGTAGTGGATGGCTCTGACCAGCTTGTCGAGATACGGTGACGGCGTGGGGCGCCCTGCTAAGCTGGCACACTGATCTTCCAGCACCCACGGTAACGGCATGTCGTCAACACCTGCGCCTGTTTTTCGTCGCGAGGGAGTGGCGTGGTTGATGCTGATCGCTTGCGCACTGGCCGGTGCGTACTGGTGGTGGTCGGTCGGCCGACCGGTGTCATTGCCGGACGCGCCATCGACGCGGATCGCCTGCGTGTCGTACGCGCCGTTCCGCCTCGCGGGCGAGACACCACTGGACGCGAATGCGTTCATCAGTCGCCAGCGCATCGACGAGGATCTGCGCGCGCTGTCGAAACGCTTCGACTGCGTGCGCACGTATTCGCAGGGGCAGGGTCTCGGCGCGGTGCCGGAAATCGCCAGCCGCTACGGCATGAAGGTGTTGCTGGGGATCTGGCTCGACAGCGATCGCAAGGCGAACCAGCGGCAGATCGCGCTGGGTATCGCCATCGCGCACCAGTATCCGCAGGCGGTGCGCGGCGTGATCGTGGGCAACGAGGTATTGCTGCGCGGCGAGCTGACGTCGAGGGCACTGGCCGGTTATCTGCGCCAGGTGCGCGCGGCGGTCAGCGAGCCGGTGACCTATGCCGACGTGTGGGAGTTCTGGCTGCGTCATCCCGAGCTGGCCGGTTCGGTCGACTACATCACGATCCACATCCTGCCCTATTGGGAGGATCAGCCGTCGTCACCGGAGCGAGCGATACAGCATGTGGCAACGGTGTACGCCAGGGTGCAGCAGGCGTTCCCGGGCCGTCGCGTGATGATCGGCGAGACCGGCTGGCCCAGTGCCGGACGACCGCGACAGGCCGCCAGCGCCAGCGTGGTCAACGAGGCGCGCTACTTGCGCGAATTCCTGCGCTACGCCACTGCCGAGCAGCTGCCCTACAACGTGATCGAGGCATTCGATCAGCCGTGGAAGCGGACGCAGGAGGGAACGGCCGGCGGTTACTGGGGCATCTTCGACGCGCAGGCACGGCCGAAGTTCGCCATGCAGGGTCCGGTGACCGAGGAGCCACGCTGGTGGATCGGTTGGCTGGCCGGCATGGCGGCGGCAGGCCTGTTCATGCTCACCGGGTCACGACGACGTCGTTGGCGCGGCTGGCGTGGCTGGACTGCGCTGGCCCTGGCCGGCATCGCCAGCGGTTGCGCGCTGGCCTGGCAGGGGCGGCAGATGGTATTCGCCTGCCGCGATGCCTGGGAGTGGACGGTGTCGTCCATCGCCTGCCTGCTGGCGCTGGCTACGGCGTTGCGGTTGGCGCGCTGGCTGGCAGGGCGACTGGCTGGCCTGGCGCAGCCGTTGCGGCCGCCGCCGTGGCTGCGGCTGGGTTGGCTGTTTGCGTTGGCGTACTACGGACTGCTGTTGGTGTTCGATGGCCGCTACCGTGATTTTCCGATCGGCCTGTTCGCGATACCGTGCGCCGGTTATGCCTTGTTCGGCTGGATGTCCGGGTACCGCGCCGGAGCGAATTCGCTGCTGGAAGAACGCTTCCTTGCCGCATGGTTGCCGCTGCTGGCGGTGATCGTGGTAATTCAGGAAGCCGGGTTGTCGCCGGTGGCCTGGTTATGGCTGGGCCTGAACGGGTCGATGGCCGGCTCGGTG
>JAPHUU010000192.1 GCA_026193555.1 Rhodanobacter sp. | reverse complement strand
ACATGTCCAGATCATTGTTCGAGGCGCAGCCATCCGTGCCGATCGCCAGATTGACGCCGGCCCGGCGCAGCTTCTCCGCCGGGCAGAAGCCCGAGGCAAGCTTGAGATTGGATTCCGGACAATGCACCACCGATACGCCTGCCTCGGCGCAGGTGGCGATCTCGCCATCGGTGACATGGGTCATGTGCACGGCAATCAGGCGATCGTTGACCAGACCGAGCTTCTGCAGTCGCTGGAACGGACGCAGGCCGCTCTTCTTTCTTTCCTCGTCGATCTCGTGCGCGGTTTCGTGCAGGTGCAGGTGCACCGGGATATCAAGCTGGTCGGACAGCACCCGGATGCGCTCAAAACTGTCATCCGACACCGTGTACGGCGCGTGCGGCGCAAATGCGGTGCTGACCAGCGGATCGCCGAGAAGGCTGTCATGCACGTCAACAGCGCGTTCGAAATATTCGTCCCGGGTCTTCGCCCATGCGGTCGGAAACTCGATCACCGGCAGTCCCACCACCGCACGAAACCCCAGCTTGCGATAGGTGGCACCGATCACGTCGGGGAAGAAATAGTTCTCGTTGGCGCAGGTGGTACCGCCACGCAGCATCTCGGCCACCGCCAGCTCGACGCCATCGCGCACGAACTCCGGCCCCATCACCTTGGCCTCGGCGGGCCAGATGTGCTGATGCAACCACACCATCAGGGGGAGGTCGTCCGCCAAGCCGCGCAGCAGGGTCATCGGATTGTGAGTGTGGCTGTTGACCAGTCCGGGAATCAGCGCATGCTCGTCCAGCACGGCGCGCCCGCGGGGCGCATAGGTGGCTCTTGCCTCGTCGATCGGCAACAACGCCACGATATGGCCGTCCTGCACCACCACCGCATGGTGTTCAAGCACCACGCCGTGCGGTTCGACCGGCACCACCCAGCGCGCCTCGATCATCAGGTCGACCGGCTGGGGAAGCTGCGGACCGGTCATCAATCGACTCGCCGGGTCAGGGGGCACGCAGGAACTCACTTCACGCGGCTGACGTATTCACCGGAACGGGTGTCGACCTTGATGATCTCGTCCTGGCCAACGAACAGCGGCACACGCACCACCGCACCGGTTTCCAGCTTGGCCGGCTTGCCGCCACCACCGGAGGTATCACCGCGCACGCCCGGGTCGGTCTCGACGATCTTCAGCTCCACGAAGTTCGGCGGCTGCACCGCGATCGGGCGGCCATTCCACAGGGTCACCACGCAGTCTTCCTCGCCCTTGAGCCATTTCGCAGCATCGCCGGCAGCGCTCTTGTCGGCCTGGTGCTGCTCGAAGGTATCCTGCTGCATGAAATGCCAGAATTCACCGTCATTGTAGAGGTACTGCATGTCGGTATCGACCACGTCGGCGCCCTCGAACTGCTCGCTGGCCTTGAGGGTCTTTTCCACCGTGCGGCCATTGAGCAGGTTGCGGATGCGGATACGGGTGAACGCCTGCCCCTTGCCGGGCTTGACGAACTCCGCCTCGACGATGGTGTAGGGATCGCCATCGACGATGATCTTCACACCGTTCTTGACGTCGTTTAGACCGTAGGTGGCCATGCAGTGAACTCCAGTGAATTGATAATCGCAGCGCCAAGGGTTTCAGCAACCTCTTGTTCGTCTGGATCAGTGGCTAAAATGGCCGGATCGACGGGCAACTGCCCGACACATTGGCCGCACATGATAACCGCAAGCCCCGACGCCCGCATTACACCAAGCCCGAGTGTCACCCACACTGACTGGCGTCAGTCATGGCGTGACGCGGTCACCGACGGCGGCGAATTGCTGGCCATGGTCGGCCTGCAGCACCTCGCCGGGCGGCTGCCGCTGGCTGACGCAGGGTTTCCCCTGCGCGTGCCACGAGGCTTTGTCGCCCGCATGCGCCATGGCGATCCGCGTGACCCGCTGCTGCTGCAGGTATTGCCGCAGCTGGCCGAACTGGAGCAGGTTGCGGGCTTCGTCACCGACGCCGTCGGCGATCTGGACGCGCGCGCGGCCCATGGCCTGCTGCACAAATACCAGGGCCGGGCGCTGTTGATCGCCAGCGGCAGTTGCGCAATCAATTGCCGCTACTGCTTCCGGCGCCATTTTCCGTACGGCGAGGAAATCGCCGCTGCCGGACAGTGGCGACAAGCCATCGAGCATCTACGCGAAGACACGTCCATCAGCGAGCTGATTCTCTCTGGTGGCGACCCGCTGGCACTGGCCACGCCCAAGCTCGAAGAATTGAGCCACGGGCTGCGGGAGCTCAAGCATCTCATCCGCCTGCGCATTCACAGCCGTCTACCCGTGGTGCTGCCCGAGCGGATCGATGCACCGCTGCTGGACTGGCTGGGCCGCCTGCCGCTGCAAAAAGTGGTGGTGCTGCACGCCAACCATGCCAACGAACTGGATGCCGACGTAGCGACCGCCTGCGCCCGTTTGCGCGATGCGGGCGCCACACTGTTGAATCAGTCCGTACTCCTGCGCGGCATCAATGACGACGCCACCGTGTTGGCGGATCTGTCCGAACGCCTGTTCGCGGCCAGTGTGCTGCCGTATTACCTGCATCAGCTCGACCGGGTCGAGGGGACCGCACACTTCGAAGTCACGGATGCCCGTGCACTGGCCTTGATGGACGCGCTGCGTACCCGGCTGCCAGGTTACCTGGTGCCCAAACTGGTTCGTGAAGTGGGTGGTGACTGCTCCAAACGCCCCCTGTGAGCCGACGGAGGAACAGCTTTGTGTCGTTCTCCGCTGGCGGCCAGTGGCGGAATCCGCTACAAACACCGATAGCACGCGGCCGCGAACACACACGTGTTCAGCCGGTGGTGATCAACGGACAGCCCGATACCCCATGAAAAAAGATTACGTCATCAAGATCCTCTTCATCGAGGATT
>JAPHUU010000253.1 GCA_026193555.1 Rhodanobacter sp. | reverse complement strand
GGCCACTACCTCGACCTCGCCGGCCAGGACTTCAAGCACTTCATGGCCGGCGAGCTGTCCGCCCTGCCCGGCACCCGCGCCAGCATGAAAGACTGGGCCGACCACCTCACCACCGCCTTCCCCGAAGTGCGCCTGAAGCAGTACCTGGAGATGCGCGGCGCCGATGGCGGCCCGTGGAACCGTCTGTGCGCGCTGCCCGCGTTCTGGGTCGGCCTGCTCTACGACGACGAGGCGCTGGATGCCGCCTGGGACCTGGTCAAGGACTTCAGCCCGATCGAGCGCCACGAGCTGCGCGACGGCGTACCGAAGCACGCGCTGAAACTGCCGTTCCGCGGCGGCACGGTACGCGATCTCGCCGAGGAAGCGCTGAAGATCGCCGCCCACGGCCTCAAGCGCCGCGCCCGCCTCAACAAGCACGGCGCCGACGAGAGTGCCTTCCTCGAACCGATGATCGAAATCGTGCAGGCCAACCAGACCCCGGCCGAACGCAAGCTGGAGCTGTTTTATGGCCCATGGAACGGCAGCGTCGATCCGGTCTTCCGTGAGTTCGCCTACTGAGCACACCGACCCGCGCAGCAAACCTCCGGAACGCCAGGTAACCTGCCTGAACCTGTTCGTCCGAAGGCGGCGGCGACCAGATCAGGAAGCGGTCGTCTCCACGAGAGACCACGCGAGCGACTCGCCCGCGCGCATCGGCTTGCAGGTCGAGCCGGCCAGCGGGTATTCGTCCGGCACGATCCACGGCGCGCGTTCAAGCACGATGCGACCCTCGTTCCGCGGCAGCCGGTAGAAGTCCGGGCCATGGAAGCTGGCAAACGCTTCCAGCCGATCCAGCCGGCCCGCCTGCTCGAACGCCTCGGCATAGAACTCCAGCGCCGCATGCGCGGTGTACAGACCGGCACATCCACAGGCTGTTTCCTTCGCCTCGCGCGGATGCGGCGCGCTGTCCGTGCCGAGGAAGAAGTGGACGTCACCGCTGGTGGCGGCCTGCAGCAAGGCGGCGCGATGCGTTTCGCGCTTGAGGATCGGCGCACAGTAGTTGTGCGGGCGGATGCCTCCCTCGAACAACGCATTGCGGTTGAGCAGCAGATGATGTGCGGTGATCGTCGCAGCCACGTTCGCCGGCGCCCCGCTGACGAAGTCCACCGCATCCCGCGTGGTGATGTGTTCCAGCACCATGCGCAGCGCCGGAAACCGCTCGCGCAGCGGGATCAGGTGACGCTCGATGAACACGCGTTCGCGATCGAAGATGTCGATCTCCGGATCGGTGACCTCGCCATGCAGCAACAGCGGCAGTTCAAGCCGCTCCATCGCCTCGATCACGTGATACACCCGCGACAGCTCGCGCACGCCCGAATCGGAATTGGTGGTGGCCCCTGCCGGGTAGTACTTCACGGCAACCACGCTGTCGCTCGCCCTGGCACGGGCGATTTCCTCAACCGGCGTGTTTTCGGTGAGGTACAGCGTCATCAGCGGCTGGAAGCGGGCACCGGCCGGCAGGCTTGCCAGAATCCGTCGCCGATAGTCCTCGGCCTGCACTACCGTGGTCACCGGCGGCTTGAGGTTCGGCATCACGATGGCGCGCGCGAATTGCCGCGCGGTGTGGGCGACGACCGAGGCCAGCGCGTCGCCATCGCGAAGATGCAGATGCCAGTCGTCGGGGCGGGTGATTTCTATGCGCGTTGGCGTCATGGCTGAGCTCGGGATTGCGGTCTGAGATGGCCATGGTATCGCGCGTGGGTGATCCGGACCCTCCGCCGTACCCCGTCGTCGTGGAAAGCAGATCTTTCACCCTCCTGCGGAGGGCGAGGTACTTCTCTTTTGCTTGTCCAAAAAAGAAGGACCCATGAGAAAACGACACCCCGCACGCCGCTGCAGAGGGGCCCCGGGTAAAGCAACGCGCATCCTGCGCGTACTTTCCAGAACAGCCAGATCAAAAGCCCCCTCACCCCAACCCTCTCCCCGGCTTCGCCGGGGAGAGGGAGCAGAGCAGCCTGCGGCTCGCCTGTCGCTCGTCAGCTCTTCAGCTCTTCAGCCTTCGCCGCCGCGCAGCGGCGGCGCACCGAGTGCGGGCCAGGATGGCGCGCTGCTCTACCCGGGGCCCCTGTGCGGCGGTGAGTCGGGGTCGACAGGCCGCGCAGCGGGAACCGACAGGACGTCGGTTCCTTTTCGCACGGGCACGATGCCCGTTCGAAAAGCCCGGCCCCGGCTCACGGACTTGCCGGGCAGGGATGCCCGGCAAGCGCCAAGTGGGGTGGCCTTTCTCTTTGGTTATCTTTCTCTTTGGCCACGCAAAGAGAAAGTAACTCGGGCGCCGAAGGCGCACGAAAGCTCTTGCTTCCGCGACACACGTCGATCACCGTAGAAACTGAATCTGACCTCGATATCAGGCTTATCAGGGATGTCTTTGCTGTCACCTGCGAACAAAGGTTCGCATGGTCTGGCCCGGCACGGTCTGGAATTCGACCGGCCGTGGTGCACCCTCATCACCTGCAATAAAGGCAAAGTGATCGCCGTCGAGCTCATAGCTCGCAGGCAGCTTCTTGCCAGCATCGCTGCCTATCGAGTCGACCCAGTAGATTGCCTTGGGCGTCACTGAGACGTCCAGCGTGAATGCTCCTTCCAGCAACAGATCACCCTCTCGTGTGCGCACCGCGAAATGTTGACCGTTGATCATGGTCAACGCGCCAGGTGCACCGTGATCATCCGGAGGATCTAAAACACCATTTTCCTCGAAAGCAACCTGTTCCCACGCGCCTTGCAGCGCCTCCAGATCTTGCGCCGAGTCATCCGGCAATATTTCGTTCAATGCTTGATTCATTACAGAATCCCAATTCACGAAACACGCATCGACAGCCCGCACGAGACACATGCACGCCTGGCCGACGAGTGAAGCCGGATAGCTTCACTCCCCTCGCAACCACCGCGCCGCATCAATCGCGTAATAGGTGAGAATCGCATCCGCCCCCGCCCGCTTCATCGAGGTGAGCGACTCCAGCACCACCGCCTTCTCGTCCAGCCAGCCATTCTGCGAGGCGGCCTTCAGCATCGCGTACTCGCCAGACACCTGGTAGACGAAGGTAGGCACGCCGAACGCGTCCTTCACCCGGCGCACGATGTCCAGGTAAGGCAGGCCCGGTTTCACCATCACCGCGTCGGCACCTTCGGCGATGTCGAGCTCGACTTCGTGCAATGCCTCGTCGCTGTTGGCCACATCCATCTGGTAGGTGTGCTTGTTGCCCTTGCCGAGATTCGCCGACGAACCGACCGCATCGCGAAACGGACCGTAGAACGCCGAGGCGTACTTGGCCGAGTAGGCAAGGATGCGGGTGTGGATGTGGCCGGCTTCTTCCAGTGCGTCGCGGATGGCGCCGATGCGGCCGTCCATCATGTCCGACGGCGCCACGAAATCCATGCCGGCCTCGGCCTGCGCCAGCGACATCTTGATCAGCGCCGCGACGGTGGGCTCGTTCATCACGTAGCCGTGCTCGTCGATCAG
>JAPHUU010000415.1 GCA_026193555.1 Rhodanobacter sp. | reverse complement strand
GTGCGCATCATGTCCAGGATGCGATCCACGCCCAGCACGATGCCGATGCCTTCCGGCGGCACGCCGAAGGTGGCCAGCAGGCCGGCAACGAGCGGCAGCGAGCCGCCGGGAATACCGGCGACGGCGACCGCGCTCAACACGGCGAGCAGCATGAGTATCCCTTGCTGCAGCAGTGACAGTTCGACACCGAAGGTCTGTGCCACGAACAACACCACACAGCCTTCGAACAGAGCGGTGCCGCTCATGTTCATCGTCGCGCCCAGTGGCAGCACGAAACCGGCGGTGCTCGGCGATAGCTTCAGGTCGTCGTGCGCGGTCGCCAGTGCCGCGGGCAGGGTGGCGCTGCTGGAGCTGGTGGAAAAGGCGGTGATCAGCAAGGGTCGCACCTGGCGGAAGAACGCCAGCGGCGAGCGATGGGCAAGCAGGCGCAGCCACACGGAAAGCGTGCCGAACAACTGCAGCGCCAGGGCCAGCGCGCAACCGATCACGAACACCGACAGCGTCAGCAGGATGTCGACGCCAACCTTGACGATCACGCTGTAGATCATCGCGGGGACCGCATAAGGCGCCAGGCGCAGTGCAAAGTGCACGATGCCGGTCATGACTTCGCTGATCAGGTCCAGACCGGCCTGCAGCTTGCGACGCTTGTCCTCGGCCAGCTTGGTGCCGGCAGCGCCCACCAGGATCGCAAAGACGATCAGCGGCAGCACGTCGCCCAGCGCGCCGCGGCTGTTGCCCACAAAGGCGCCGAACAGGTTGCGCGGCATGAACATCTCGACCACGGTGGCGAAGTTCATACCGGGGCGGCTGGCTTCGGTCTGGACCGCATGCGTGGCCGTGCCGCCGTATTCCTTCATCAACAGATCCTGCGCGCCGGCAGCCAGATGGTGGCCGGGCTGCAGCAGGTTCATCATCGCCAGGCCGATCACCACCGCGATCAGCATGTTGGCGGCAAACAACGCGAACGTTCGGCCTGCCAGCGGTCCCAGGCGGTCGAGCTTGCCGAGCTGGACGACGCCGGAGGCCAGCGAGGCGAACACCAGCGGAATGACCACGAAGAACAGCATGCGCAGGAATATCTGGCCGAACGGATCGAACACCGCAGTCGACACCGCCTGCATGAAGGTGAGTGTGGCCGGATGCCATTGGCCGACGCCAAGGGTGATCACCGCGGCGATTACGCCAATGACCAGGCCCCACAGGATTCGCGTCGACAAGGGAGTGGCTGGGCTCATGACCTCGAATGTACGTCGCGAGGATGGATTCGTCACGTGAGCGCCGATGGCAGGGTCATCGGCCAAAGCGGGGGGATCCCGCCGCAGTGCGCTAAAATGCCGGTTTTCCCCAAGGAGGTGTCATGGCACAGTCAGCATCCCCCGGCGCGCGCTTTCGCGCCGCCGTTGCCGAGGAGCAACCGCTGCAAGTGGTTGGTGCGATCACCGCCTACGCGGCCCGCATGGCGCAGCGTACCGGCTTCAAGGCAATTTACCTGTCCGGTGGTGGCGTCGCCGCCAATTCGCTGGGCATGCCGGACCTCGGCATCAGCACGATGGAGGATGTGCTGACCGACATCCGCCGCATCACCGATGTCTGCGAGTTGCCACTGCTGGTCGACGTGGATACCGGCTGGGGCGGCGCCTTCAACATCGCCCGCACGGTACGTTCGCTGATCAAGGCCGGCGCCGGCGCGCTGCACATCGAGGATCAGGTCGCCGCCAAGCGCTGCGGCCATCGGCCGGGCAAGGCGATCGTGTCGAAGGACGAGATGGTCGACCGGGTCAAGGCCGCGGTGGATGCGCGCACCGACAACCAGTTCGTGATCATGGCGCGCACCGATTCGATCGCGGTCGAGGGTCTGGAGTCGGCGATCGAACGGGCACAGGCTTGTGTCGAGGCCGGCGCCGACATGATCTTCCCGGAGGCAATCTACACACTGGAGCAGTATCGCCAGTTCCGGGCCGCGGTGAAGGTGCCGATCCTGGCCAACATCACCGAGTTCGGTCAGACCCCGCTGTTCACCCGCGAGGAGCTGGCCGGCGCCGATGTCGACATCATTCTGTACTGCTGCGGCGCCTACCGGGCGATGAACAAGGCCGCGCTGAATTTCTACGAGACGGTGCGTCGCGACGGCACCCAGAAGGCGGCCGTGCCGAGCATGCAGACGCGTGAGGAGCTGTATGACTATCTCGATTACCACGCTTACGAACGCAAGCTGGATGAACTGTTTGCCGATGGCAAGTCCGGCGACTGATCGAGGCGGTAATCCTTTCCCATTGCTGCGTCGGTCTGCCGGCGCAGTTTCATCGAACGAGGGTTCACCATGAGCGAAACCACCCAAGCACTGCCCAAGGCCAAGAAGTCCGTCGCGCTGTCCGGTGTGACGGCAGGCAACACCGCACTGTGCACGGTCGGCCGCAGCGGCAATGATCTGCACTATCGCGGTTACGACATCCACGAGCTGGCCAACAAGGGCTGTTTCGAGGAAGTGGCTCACCTGCTGGTGCATGGCGTGCTGCCGACGTGGACCGAACTCAACAACTACCGCGCCCGGCTCAAGCGCCTGCGTGGCCTGCCGGCACCGGTAAAGGCCGCATTGGAGTTGCTGCCGGCCGCGACCCATCCGATGGATGTGATGCGCACCGGCTGCTCGATGCTCGGCACGGTGCTGCCGGAGAAGGACGACCACAACGTCACCGGCGCGCGAGAGATCGCCGACCGCTTGATGGCCAGCTTCGGCTCGATGCTGCTTTACTGGTACCACTTCAGCCACAACGGCAAGCGCATCGAGACCGAGACCGACGACGAGTCGATCGCCGGCCACTTCCTGCACCTGCTGCATGGCAAGGTACCCAGCGAGCTGCACGCACACGCGCTGGACAAATCGCTGGTGCTGTACGCCGAGCACGAATTCAACGCCTCGACCTTCGCCGCGCGCGTGATCGCCGGTACCGGCTCGGACATGTACTCGGCGATCACCGGCGCGATCGGTGCGTTGCGCGGCCCGAAACACGGCGGCGCGAACGAGGTGGCGATGGAGATCATCGCCCGTTACCGCAGTGCTGACGCCGCCGAGGCCGACATCCGCGCCCGCGTGGCACGCAAGGAAATCATCATCGGCTTCGGTCACCCGGTCTATACGGTGTCCGATCCACGCAACGAGATCATCAAGGAGGTCTCGCGCAAGCTGTGCAGCGAGGGCGGCAATCCGACCCTGTTCGAGGTCTCCGAGCGCATCGAGCAGGTGATGGCCGAGGTCAAGAAGATGTTTTCCAATCTCGACTGGTTCTCCGCCAGCGCCTACCACATGATGGGCGTGCCTACGGCGATGTTTACCCCGCTGTTCGTGATCTCG
>JAPHUU010000262.1 GCA_026193555.1 Rhodanobacter sp. | reverse complement strand
GGCGCGCCGTTCGACAGCTACCTCACCTTGCGTGGGCTGCGCACGCTGTCGGTACGGTTGCGACAGCATCAGGAGAACGCCGAACGCATCGCCAGCCGTCTTGACGGCCATCCGTCGGTAGCCAGGGTCTACTACCCCGGTTTGGCCAGCCACCCGGGGCACGCACTGGCGTCGCGCCAGCAGCAGGGTTTCGGCGCCATGCTCAGCTTCGAGCTGGAAGGTGCGGTGGAGCAGATCGCGGCCTTTGTCGATGGCCTGCAATATTTCTCGCTGGCCGAGTCGCTGGGCGGCGTGGAAAGCCTGATTGCCCATCCGGCATCGATGACGCATGCCTCGATGGCACCGGAGGCACGCCGCAACGCCGGCATCGCCGACAGCCTGCTGCGGCTGTCGGTGGGCATCGAGGACGGCGACGACCTGCTGCGTGATCTCGATGCCGCGCTGGTGCGCGCTGCCGCGGTGGAAACGTCCAAACGCCGGGTCATTGCATGAGTGCCGTGCTGGAGGCGGGAACGGCTGCTGTGGGAGCGGCTTCAGCCGCGATTCCATCGCCGCCCAAGAGCATCGCGACTGAAGTCGTTCCCACGGAAACCGCTCCTGCAGCAGCGGCTTCATCCGCCATCGCCATCGTGTTGCTCGGCACCGGCGTGGTGGGTGGGGCGTTGCTGAAACTGCTGAACACGCCAGCCGCCGCCAGCATACGGCTGGTCGGCGTGGCCAATTCGCGCCGCCAGCAGACGCAGGCCGCCAGCCTCGCCAGCCGCGGCCTGCGCGAGCAACTGAACAGCCATGGCGATGCGCGCGACAACGCCGCGCTGCTCGCCGCGCTGGACGCCAGTGGCGCCGCGGCGAGGGTAATCATCGACGCCACCGCCAGCAGTTCGCTGGCGTCACGACATGCCGAATGGCTGGCACATGGCTACCACGTGGTCACCGCCAACAAGGCGCTGGCCGGCGGCGAGCTCAGCGGCTGGCGCGCGCTGCAGGCGGCGACCGCGAACGGTGCCAGCTACGGTGACGCCGCCACGGTGGGCGCCGGTCTGCCGGTGCTGTCCACCCTGCGGCGGCTGCGTTCATGCGGCGATGCGCTGCTGACCCTGGAAGGCGTGTTCTCCGGTTCGCTGTCGTGGCTGTTCAACCAGTACGACGGCAGCGCGCCGTTCTCCGCCCTGCTGCGCGAGGCGCGCCGGCTCGGCTATACCGAACCCGATCCGCGCTCCGACCTGTCCGGCGAGGATGTCGCGCGCAAGTTGCTGATCATCGCCCGCCATGCCGGCTTTTCCATCGGCAGCGACGAGGTGGCAGTGGAAAGCCTCGTCCCCGAGGCACTGCGATCCATCAGCGCGGAGTCATTCCTGGCCCGGCTGGAGGAACTGGATGGAGCGTTGGCCGCGCGTCACGCCGAGGCCGCCGCGCGCGGCAACGTGCTGCGCTTTCTGGCCCGGCTGAACCAGCGCGGTCATGCCCGCGTCGGCCTGGTCGAGGTGGCGCCGACCCATCCGGCGGCACGGCTGTACGGCACCGACAACCAGTTCGCCCTCACCACCACCCGCTACAACACCCAGCCGCTGGTGATCCAGGGTCCGGGCGCGGGGCCGGAGATCACTGCTCAGGCGCTGCTGGGGGATGTGCTGGCGCTGGGGTGACGCCGTCCCGGACAGACACAAAAAACGCGCGGCGTGAGCCGCGCGTTCAGTGGTGAATCACGAACCTCAGTGCCCGGTGATCCGCTCCGCATCCGCCTCGTCCGGCGGCACCAGCGGCTGGTACGGATGTTCCCTGGCTTCCAGCTGCGCCGCTTCGACCGACGGCGTGCGCCATCCGGATTTCACGCCCCACAGGAAGAACACCAGGCCGATCACCGCGACCACCACCAGATCCCAGCCGTAGGGCAGGTAGCCGAGGCCGCCGAACTTGGTGCTGCCGATGCGCGACACGATCGCCAGCGAGATCAGGTAGAACACCAGCCACCAGGCGCCCTTCATCTGCCGGCCGAAGTCATGCCAGCCGCTCTTGTACTGGTAGTAGATGTAGATCGGCAGCGCCACCACGATCAGCAGGATGATCTTGCCGGTCAGCGGCCACTTGGCCCAGTACAGCAGCTCGGCCGACATGATGAAGGCGATGCCGGCGATGATCGGCAGGCCAGCGAGGCGGAACGGTCGGCGCAGCTCCGGCGCGGTGCGGCGCAGGGTCATCACGCTGACCGGGCCGGTCAGGTAGGAGATGATCGTGGCCACCGAGATCACCGCCGCCAGCGAATCCCAGCCGCGGAAGAAGAACAGAAACAGGAACGACACCGCCAGGTTCAGCCACATCGCCGGGCGCGGCACGCCCCACTTCGGATGCACCGTGCCGAGGATCTTCGGCAGCGTGCCGTTGCGCTCCATGCCGTAGATCATGCGGCCGGTGGAGGCGGTGTAGGTCATGCCGGTGCCGCTGGGGCTGACGAACGCGTCGGCGTAGAGCAGGATCGCCAGCCAGTTCAGGTTGAGGATCATCGCCAGCTCGGCAAACGGCGAGCTGAAGTTGATGCCGTGCCAGCCGGCCTTGGCCAGCATGGCCGTCGGCACCGAGCCGAGGTACGCGATCTGCAGCAGCACATAGACCACCGTGGCGATCACGATCGCACCGATGATTGCGAACGGGATGCTGTGGCCGGGGTTGCGTGCTTCGCCGGCCAGATTCACCGGGCTCTGGAAACCGTTGAAGCTGAACACGATGCCGGCGGTGGCCACTGCGGTGAGGATCGCAGGGAAATCGTTGGTGTGGGTGCCGCCGTTGGCGCCGATCGCGAAGTTTTCGCTGTGGAAGCCGCTGGCGATCAGTGCCACGCCGGTGGCGGCCGGGATGATCAGCTTGATGATGGTGATGATCGAGTTGGAACGTGCGAACAGCTTCACGCTCCAGAAGTTGAGCAGGAAATACATCACCACCAGCACCGCGGCGATCCACAGCCCGGGGTGGCTGAGTTCGCCCTTGCCGGCGGTGACCTGATACAGGTCCTGCGCCCATTGCCACTTCCAGCCCGACATGTACTGCACCGAGGCCTCGGCCTCGACCGGGATCACCGAGACGATCGCGATCCAGTTGGCCCAGCCGGCGATGAAGCCGACCAGCGAGCCGTGCGAGTAGTGGCCGTAGCGCACCATGCCGCCGGACTCGGGGAACATCGCGCCGAGCTCAGCGTAGGTCAGCGCGATCGACATGATGATCGCCGCGCCCAGCACCCACGCCCAGACCGCGCCGGGGCCGGCGAGCTTGGCGGCGTTCCACGCGCCGAACAGCCAGCCCGAGCCGATGATCGAGCCGAGCCCGGTGAACATCAGGGCCATCGGGCCGACATCACGGCGAATCGCGCGTTCCTGGGACATGGAGACTCCTGCATGGGCGCGTGATGCGCCCCAAAGTGGACGATGGTTGCAGAGTTGGGCGGCGGATGTCATCCATCGGAGGTCATGCACTCTGAAGTGCCCCCGGATGCGTCGATGCACCGGACCCGTCAGCTTGTGCCCCCTGCGAGGCGCCTTGCAACAGCGAAAACGGGTCATCCGTTGGCAGCGTCCGCTGCAGATTGATGGGTCAGACACTGACAAGGGAGGGGTGATGTCTGCCTTCGAAACAGGTGCGGCCACGCTCGGGAGAGGGCGCGTTGGAGTCGGGCAAGCTGGTTCCGCATGCATTGTTCGCCGACGCGACCGGCACGTATCGCGATTGCATGGGCCTGGGCTTCTTTGCCACCGACTACGCACCCGGCGTGCCCGCCACCGATTTCCGCTGCGGTCATGGCGGCAGCGCCCATGGCATCTGCGTCGATGTGCGAACCTGCCCGCACACCAGCGAGACGATCATCGTGCTCAGCAATCGCAGTCCGCCGGTCTGCTACCCGGTCGCCCACTTCCTGCGCCAGCACCACTGATTCACACCTCATGTCCGGCCGGCTCCTGGGGGCTCTGAACAACGTACCAGCCACACCAAAGGCAGCCAAAAGGGGCGGTCAAGACAGGCAGGGAATATTTCTGTTTCAAATCCGCGACGCAGGGGGGGGGGCTGGACAGCATCAGTGGACACATGCATGCCGGTATCGTCCCCGCTTGGTGCCCGAAAGCACGGGTGGCTCGCGCCACTTTGGGCCGGATCGTTGCATTGTGTCAGCCAGGTCAATGCCGATGCGCGAATCGTTCGCGCAACCCTTACGCGCGGCGTGGAAAATACGGTGCGGGGCGATACCTGTCGTCCATCCTGGGAGGGATAGGTCATGAAAACCTTGAACATACTGACACTGCTTCTGGTGGTGATCGGCGGGATCAACTGGGGCCTTGTGGGGTTTTTCCAATTCGACCTCGTGGCGACGCTGTTTGGCGGCCAGGCCGGAGTGGTGGCGCGCATCGTGTACGCCCTGGTCGGGCTGTCGGCCTTGTGGCAGCTCATCCCGCTGGTTGCCGCGATGAAGACCGACGAGGTTCGAGCCGAACGGGGAGCGGGTCCACTGACCCACTGACCCGCAGCGTCGATCGGCAGGGACAAAGGTGGGCGACACAGCGCTCAGGAAGAATGGTGTCCGGGACAATCGATGGACGCGGTGTTCGCCCCATCGATCGCATTGCGCCCATTGCGCCGAAACGGCCTGTTCCGGTTCGATCTGCAGCCGGTACCGAATCGTCCACAGAACCTTCCAGGAATGATCCCTGACACCCTTTCCACAAGCCCTTCCCAGTGATCAGCGTGAGGGGCGGCCCCTTCTCAGCACTCGATGACGTTGACCGCCAGCCCGCCGCGACTGGTTTCCTTGTACTTGTCCTTCATGTCGCGACCCGTATCGCGCATCGTCTTGATCACCTTGTCGAGCGAGACGCGGTGCTTGCCGTCGGCCTTCAGGGCCATGCGGCTGGCGTTGATGGCCTTGACCGAGCCCATCGCGTTGCGCTCGATGCAGGGGATTTGCACCAGGCCACCGATCGGGTCGCAGGTGAGGCCGAGGTTGTGTTCCATGCCGATCTCGGCGGCGTTCTCCACCTGCATCACGTTGCCGCCCAGCACGGCGGTGAGGCCGCCGGCGGCCATCGAGCAGGCGACGCCGACTTCGCCCTGGCAGCCGACTTCGGCGCCGGAGATCGAGGCGTTTTCCTTGTACAGGATGCCGATGGCGGCGGCGGTCAGCAGGTATTCGATGATGCCGTCGTCGTTGGCCTTGGGGCAGAAGCGCAGGTAGTAATGGCCGACCGCCGGCACGATGCCCGCGGCGCCGTTGGTGGGGGCGGTGACCACGCGGCCGCCGGCGGCGTTTTCCTCGTTCACCGCCAGCGCGTACAGGTTGACCCAGTCGAGGATGGTCAGCGGATCGCGCAGCGCGGCCTCGGGCTGGTTGCGCAGATCCTCCAGCATCGCCGGCGCGCGGCGGCCGACCTTGAGGCTGCCGGGCAGCACGCCGGGCGAACGCAGGCCGCGGCTGACGCAGTCCTGCATCGCCTGCCAGATGGTCAGCAGGCCGGCGCGGGTTTCCGCCTCGGGACGCCACACCGACTCGTTCGCCATCACCAGCTGGGCGATCGTCATGTTGTGCTGCTTGCACAGCGCCAGCATCTGGTCGCCGCTGGAAAACGCGTAGGGCTGTTCGGTGGTGTCGGCGACGAT
>JAPHUU010000278.1 GCA_026193555.1 Rhodanobacter sp. | reverse complement strand
TGGCTGCGTCGCCGGGCCGGGCTGGCCCATGCCAAATGTGCGCTGGTGTTCGAGTTGATCGACAAGGCCACGCTGGCAGATCCGCTGGCGTTGGCCGCCCGGCTCAAGGCCCTGCCGTTGCGCCTTCGTGCGCCGCGCCCGGTCGCCGAGGCGATCAGTACCGCCGGCGGCGTGCGACTGGAAGCGCTGGACGATGGCCTGATGGTGCGGGATCGACCCGGCGTGTTCTGCGCCGGTGAGATGCTCGACTGGGAGGCCCCTACCGGCGGCTACCTGCTGACGGCCTGTTTCGCCAGTGGTGTGGTGGCGGCGCGTGGTGCAGTGCGCTGGCTGCGAAAGTAATCGACCCCGATCGCGGGCTCATTGGCTGGGCTTTTTCACCAGCTTGATCTCGAACAGATGCGGCCAGCGCTTGCCGGTGACGAACAGGCGGTCGTGGGCCGCATCGTAGGCGATGCCGTTGAGCACGTCCTCGCCGGGTTCGGGCAGTTGGCTCTTGTCCAGCAGGCCGGTGAGGTCGATCCAGCCCACCACATGGCCGCTGCCCGGATCGATGCGGGCGATCCGGTCGGTGAGCCAGATGTTGGCGTAGATCTGGCCCTTGACCCATTCCAGTTCGTTGAGATTCGTTACCGGCAGGTCATCGGCGGTAACCATGATGCCGCCGGTGGCGAGCAGGGTGTCCGGATCGAGGATGCGCAGCACCGACGAGCCGTCGCTCATGTACAGCTGCCGGCTGTCGCGGGTCAGCGCCCAGCCTTCGCCGGGGTAGCTGAAGGTGTGCTGCAGCTTGAAGCCGGCAAGGTCGTAGACGAAGCCGGTCTCGCTTTTCCAGGTGAGCTGCACCAGCCGGTCCTTCCAGTCCACGATGCCCTCGCCGAAATACTGTGGCGGAAGTTCATGGCGCTGCAGCACCTTGCCGGTCTCCAGCTGCACTTTGCGCACCGTGGATTCGCCCTCCTCACCGGTGCTTTCGTAGAGATACCCGTCCTTGTAGAACAGGCCCTCGGTATAGGCCGAGGTGTCGTGCGGATAGACATGCACGATCTTGTAGCCCCAGACCGGGATCGCCGCCCACGCGGCACTGGTGGCAAGAAGCAGGACTAGTGTGGTGATCAGGCGGCGCATGGGCATACCGGGCAAGGGTTTGACGATGGATGTTACTTTGGTCGATCAGGCCAGCGGCCGCACGCGAAAATTGCGGCCCTTGATCTTGCCGGCGCGCAAGCGTTCCAGCGCCTTGTTCGCCAGCGCGCGGCTGATCGCCACGTAGGCGCGGGTGGCGAACACGTCGATCTTGCCGATGTCGCTGGCCTGCAGCCCCGCATCGCCGGTGAGCGCGCCAAGGATGTCGCCGGGGCGCAGCTTGTCCTGGCGGCCGGCGTCGATCACCAGGGTCTTCATCGGCGCCAGGTTCAGCGTCTTGCCGCGCGGCGGCGACAACTTCAGCGGACGCCATGCCAATGGCGTGCCGAGCAGCTCCTCGATGTTGCCGGCCTTGGGCCGCTCGCGCGGCGTGCACAGCGTGATCGCCAGGCCCGACTCACCGGCGCGGCCGGTGCGGCCGATACGATGGGTATGCGTGTCCGGGTCGTGCGCGATGTCGTAGCAGATCACCAGCGGCAGCGCCACGATGTCCAGCCCGCGCGCGGCGACATCGGTGGCCACCAGTACCGCACAACTGCGGTTGGCGAAGCGCACCAGCACCTCGTCGCGGTCGCGTTGATCCATGTCGCCGTGCAGCGCCAGCGCGGAGAAGCCCCGGCGATCCAGTTCCTGCGCCACCGCATCCACTTCGCGGCGCATGTTACAGAACACCAGCGCGTGCTGGCCGCGCTCGCCGGCGAGCAATTGCGCCAGTGCGTCGGGCTTGCTGGCCTGTTCGACCTCGATGAACTGCTGCTCGATGGCAGGCTGTTCTTCCGTCGGCGCCTCCACCGTCACCACTGCCGGGTTTTTCTGCACGCGCTGGCTCACGGCGCGGATCTCGTCCGGATAGGTGGCCGAGAACAGCAGTGTCTGGTGATGCTTGGCGATGCGCCCGATGATGTCGTCGATCGCCTCGGTGAAGCCCATGTCCAGCATGCGGTCGGCTTCGTCCAGCACCAACACCTTGATCCCGCCGCCGTGCAGGCTGCCGCGCTTGAGATGCTCCTGCACCCGACCCGGAGTGCCGACCACGATGTGCGGGTCATGGGTGAGCGAGGCCAGCTGCGGCCCCAGCGGCATGCCGCCGCACAGGGTGAGCAGTTTCACGTTGGGGATGTTGGCGGCCAGCTTGCGGATCGCCTTGCTGACCTGGTCGGCCAGCTCACGGGTGGGGCACAGCACCAGTACCTGCAGCCGAATCGCGTCGGCATCCAGCGACTGCAGCAGGCTCAGCCCGAACGCGGCGGTCTTGCCGCTGCCGGTCTGCGCCTGCGCGATCACGTCGCGACCTTCCAGCATGGGCGGCAGGCTCTGTTCCTGCACCGGCGTCATCGTGGCGTAGCCGAGGGTCTCGAGGCTGGCGAGCAGGGCGGGTTTGAGCGGGAGTGTATGGAAGGCGGTCATCGGCGCATGATCGCATGACCGCCGCGGCGCGGCGCCTCGGCAGGCGCCGACTTGCATCTGCGAGCCACCTCGTTGACCCTGTACGGCTACCGCCACCGTGATCATCGCCATGGATATCGTTTTCATCGAAGACCTGCGCATTGACGCCGTCATCGGCATCTATGACTGGGAGCGGCGGGTGCGCCAGACGCTGTCGTTCGATATCGAGATGGCGTTCGACAACACCGTGCCGGCCGCCAGCGACGATATCGCGCTGACGCTCAACTACAAGGACGTGTCGAAGCGGCTGATCGACTATGTGGGCGCATCGAATTTCGGCTTGGTGGAGACGCTGGCCGAGCGCTGCACGGCGATCATTCGCGAGGAATTCGGGGTGCCCTGGGTGCGACTGAAGTTGTCCAAGCCCGGTGCGGTGCGCGGCGCTGCCGCCGTCGGTGTGCGCATCGAGCGCGGCGTGCGGCCGCAGTGACCGCCGGCGCCAGCGGGCTGGGTGTCGGATTGGTGAATCCCGAGGAGATGTGGACGTGATGGATGTGATGAACGAACTGCTGCGGCAACCCTGGATGGCGGCGGTGATCGGCACGCTGATCCTGCTGCTGGTCGCATGGCTGGCCGGCGTACTGACCCGGTGGGTGCTGCTGCGGGTGATGCGCACGATCGCCGAGCGTACGACCTGGCAGTGGGACGATGCATTGTTCCAGCACGGCGTATTCGGCTGGCTGGCGCGACTGGCGCCGATGGTGGTGATCCAGTTCGGCGTGGCGCTGGTGCCCGGCTTGTCCGATCGTGCCGGGCGGCTGGTCGGCAACGTGGCACAGGCGTTGATGGTGCTGTTCGTGGTGATGGCGATCAGCCGGACCTTGTCGGCCATCGAGTCGCTCTACCAGCAGACACCCACCGGTGCCCAGCGCCCGATCAAGGGCCTGCTGCAGCTGCTCAAGCTGGCGCTGTTCATCATCGGTGCGCTGGTGATCATCGGTACGGTGACCGACCAGCGCGTGGGCCTGCTGCTGTCGGGCTTGGGCGCGATGTCGGCGGTGCTGATCCTGATCTTCAAGGACACCATCCTGGGCTTTGTCGCTGGCGTGCAGCTGGCGTCCAACGACATGTTGCGCGTCGGCGACTGGATCACCGTGCCCGGCGCCGGTGCCGACGGCGACGTGATCGATATCACCCTGTACACGGTCAAGGTGCGCAACTTCGACCAGACCATCGTCACCGTGCCGACCTGGAAGCTGATGTCGGAGAGCTACCAGAACTGGCGCGGGATGGCCGAGTCGGGCGGCCGGCGGATCAAACGGGCCTTGTACCTGGATGCGGCCAGCGTGCATTTTCTGGACGAGGAGGAGCTGACCCGGCTGATGCGGTTCCGCCTGCTCGACGCGTACCTCGGCGACAAGCACAGCGAACTGGCCGAATGGAACCGCCAGCTCGGCGAGGCCGGCGAGCAGGTGGTCAACCGCCGCCGGCTGACCAATCTGGGGACCTTCCGCGCCTACGTCAGCGCGTACCTGGCCCAGCATCCGAAGATCCGTCGCGACATGACCTGCATGGTGCGCCAGCTGGCCAGTTCGCCGCAGGGCGTGCCACTGGAGCTGTACTGCTTCACCATCACCACGGCGTGGGCCGAGTACGAGAACATCCAGGGCGACATCTTTGATCACCTGATCGCCCTGTTGCCGGAGTTCGGCCTGGCGTTGTTCCAGCAGCCGTCCGGCCGGGATGTGCGCGCGGGGGTGGCGGCGGTCGCCGCGGCACGCGTCGAGCAGGCGGCGCCGTCGGATCGCGGCAGCACGATGCAGACCGCTTCCTGATCCCATGGCGCGCGTCTATCTCAGTCTCGGTTCCAACCTCGAACCGCAAACCCATCTGCGGGCGGCGATCGGCGCGCTTCGCGCGCGCTTCGGCGCGATCACCGTGTCGCCGGTCTATCGCAGCGACGCGGTGGGTTTCGACGGTGCCGATTTCGTCAATCTCGCGGTCGGGCTGGATACCGATCTGTCGCCGCAGGAACTCAACGACTGGCTGCACGCGCTGGAGGATCGCCATGGACGTCGCCGCGACATGCCGCGCTATTGCGATCGCACGCTCGATGTGGACATCGTGCTCTATGACGACCTGGTAACGGAGGGGCCGGGTCACCTGCAGATTCCGCGCCGGGAATTGCAGCACGCCTTCGTGCTGAAGCCGATCGCGGACATCGCGCCGGAGTTGCGCCACCCGGTCAGCGGTCGGCGCATGGTCGAGCTGTGGCGGGCATTTCCGGCCGAAACGGAACCACTGCAGATCGAGCCGTGGCCGGGCTGAGGGGCGCTGCCGATTCGTCCCGGACGGCGGCTGCCGCTAGTATCGGGGGCACTTCACCAAATGAGAGGGGAAACTCATGGCTGGGAAATTCGCACGCAGTTGGGCCTTGATGAAGGCGAGCGCCGCGGTGTTGCGTTCGGACAAGTCGTTGCTGGTGTTCCCGTTGCTGTCGGGACTGTGCACGCTGCTGGTGGCGGCGAGCTTCCTGATCCCGGTCGGGGTGATGGTGATCGGCAGTGAGCCGGCCGGGGGCGCCATCGACCACGGCATGTCAGTGGGCGCGTACCTGCTGATGTTCGGGTTTTATCTGGTGCAGTATTTCGTGATCATCTTTTTCCAGACCGCGCTGACCGGCGCTGCGCTGATGCATCTGCGCGGCGAGCCGACCAGCGTGGCGGCGGGATTCGCGCTGGCGCGCTCGCGTCTGCCGACCATTCTCGGCTATGCGCTGATCGCGGCCACGGTCGGCATGCTGTTGCGCATGGTGCAGGAACGGCTGGGGCTGATCGGTCGGCTGGTGATCGGCTTCATCGGTCTGGCCTGGACGGTGGCGACATTCCTGGTGGTGCCGGTGCTGGCCAGCAAGGACGTCGGACCGGTCGATGCGGTCAGGGAAAGCGTCGAACTGCTCAAGCGCAGCTGGGGCGAGAACCTGATCGGCAACGGCGGCATGGGTCTGGTGTTCGGCTTGCTGATGTTCGTCGCGGTGCTGGTGGCAGCGGTGCTGATCGGTGGCGCGTTGGCGCTGCACTCGGTCGCCGCGGTGCTGCTGGTGGCAGTCGTGGCGGTGCTCGGGCTGATCCTGCTCGGGCTGATCCAGGCCTCCCTGCAGGGCATCTATTCGGCGGCGTTGTACCGCTATGCCGAAGCAGGCGAGGCCAGCGTCGGTTTCGATCAGGCATTGCTCGAACAGGCGTTCGCACCGAAGAAGAAATAGTCACCCGCTGCCGGTGACAGCGGTGCACGCCGCGGGTTGCCGGCAGCTACACCGACAGCGTGCGACCGCCATCGATGCGGATGGTCTGGCCGGTGACAAACGGTGCATCGCGCAACAGCCACAGCACCGCGCCGGCCACGTCTTCCGGGGCGCCGGCACGCTGCAGTGGCGTGCGGGCCAGCATCTCCTGCTGGTCGATGTAGGGCTTGCCATCGCTGGGCCACATCACCGCGCCCGGAGCCACGCCATTGACGCGCACCTCGGGCGCCAGCTCCAGTGCCAGTGAACGGGTCATTGCGCCCAGTGCCGCCTTGGCCATGCAATACAGGGTGTGCTCGGCCAGCGGGCGCTCGGCGTAGATGTCGAGCAGGTTCACGATGCCACCACGTGCCTCGCGCAGCGCTGGTATCGCTGCCTGGCTGAGAAAGAACGGCGCCTGGGCGTTGGAGGCGAACAGCTCGTTCCATTGCGCCGGCGTTGCGTTGCCCAGCGGCGTGGGAAAGAACGCCGATGCGTTGTTGACCAGCGCGTCCAGCCGGCCGTAGTGCGCAAGCACCTTCTCGATCAGCGACGGCAGGGCGGGCAAGTCGGCCAGGTCGGCCTGAAGCAGCACGGTGCTGCCGCCGCGGCGTTGTTCCAATTCATGCGCCAGCGCACGGGCATCGTCCACCGAGCGTCGGTAGTGCAGGGCCAGATCGTAGCCGGCCGCATGCAGGGTGCGTGCAATCACGGCGCCGACCCGCCGACCGGCACCGGTGATCAATGCTACGGGTCGATCATGACGCGGCTTCATGCAACGTCTCCGCCAGGATTCCAATGCACAGCTTGCCGCAATGCGCCGCATGCGTCACGCGGGCATCAGTGTGACTTGCCCTCATTCCGCCATCGGCTCCTCGGACATGGTGCCTGGTGTGTCACCCACGTCCTGCAACAGGCTGCTCTCGCCACCGAACAGGGCGATCGCGGTACCGGCAACCTGCATGGTGTCGTAATGCGCATAGGCGCCTACGCCCAGCGCGCCAATCAACGGCAGCCAGCGCGAGAGGCCTTCGCTGAAGGTGCGCCGGGTAAGCTTGATGCCGATGTGCCGGGCGACTCGTCGTGCGACCCGGTGCGACATGCGCCTGAACAGCAGTCGGTCACCCAGTTGCACCACCACGTCGCGAAACGCCTGCGCCGCGGTATGCCGGAACAGGCACCAGAGCATCTGCTCGCGTCCCAGCGTGGCGTGACGCCCATAGGCTGCGGCGATGTCGCTGACCAGCTGGCCCTGGATCCTCCAGATCGCGAACATTTCCGGCAACAGGGTCAGCCAGCCGAGCGGCCCTGGCGGCAACGCCAGCGAGCCGGCGGTGAGTGCCGCTCGCTGCGCCGCGCGTCGGGCCAGGCGACGTGCCTCCGTCGACGGATCCGCGTGGCCGTCCTGCCGACTGTCCGGAATCCGGCTGACGAAATCGAGGATGGCCTGTGCGATCCGGCCGTGTCCTTCAGGCTGGATGACGGCGGGTACGTGCTGGCTGTGCTGGATCATGAGTGGCTCCGTGGTCGCGCAAACGGTGGGCAAGCCAGCCGGCGTGGCACCGATGAGCAGGACACGCGCCATCTTGCACCAAAGGCGAGGGCGCGGCGTGTTCGTGCGGCGATGGCATGGGATCCGCCGGGGATGCGCCGCCATCGACGCGGTCCGCGTCGCGGTGTGTAGCCGAGCGTGCAAAAGGATTCCTGAGGGGCCCCTCGCTCGCCGCGGAATTCACACCCGGCGCATGGTCGGGAAGCGGCACCCCATCCGTTATGCTTGCCGCGCATGTTCACCGACGACGAGACCGATGCGATCACGCCTGCCCGAACCGAGCGCCGATGAGCGCGCGCATTCCGATCAACTGCTGCAGCTGCTGCATGGGCTGATCGCCGCGCATGGCCCGTTGCCGTTCTCGCAATACATGGAGCGCTGCCTGTACGCACCGGGGCTGGGCTACTACAGCGCCGGCCGGACCAAGTTCGGCGCCGCCGGCGATTTCGTCACTGCTCCCGAACTGGGCGACCTGTTTGCCGGCTGCGTGATCAACGCGCTGCAGCCGGTGTTGGTCGCGCTGGGTGACGAGGCGGACTTTCTCGAGCTCGGCGGCGGCAGTGGCGCGTTTGCCGAGGCGGCACTGCGCGCGCTGGCCGCCGGCGGCTGCCTGCCACGCAGGTATCTGATTCTCGAACCCAGCGCCGACCTGCGCCAGCGCCAGCGCGAACGCCTGCAGGCGAATCTGCCGGCCGAACTGCATGCCCGTGTGGCATGGCTGGACCGCCCGCCCGAGCAGGACTGGCGGGGCGTGCTGTTCGCCAACGAGGTGATCGACGCGCTGCCGACCACACGTTTCGCGATGCGCGAGGGCGAGGTCCACGAAGAGCATGTGGCGCTGGATGGCGAAGGTCGACTGATCCGCGTCGATCGTCCGGCCGATGCACTGGTGGCCGGCGCGGTGCGCCACCTCGAATGCTATCTGGGCGCCGATTTCGCCGATGGCTACCGCTCGGAAGTCCTGCCGCAGCTGCCGTACTGGATCCAGGCCGTGGCCGGCTCACTGACGGCTGGCCTGATGCTGTTCGTCGACTACGGCTACGTCCGCCGCGAGTACTACCTTCCCGAGCGCGACGACGGCACCCTGATGGCGCACTATCGCCACTTCGCGCACAACGATCCGCTGTACTTGCCGGGATTGAACGACCTCACCGCGTCGGTCGACTTCACCGCGCTGGCCGAGGCCGGCAACAGCGCCGGTTTTGCCGTGGCCGCCTACCTGCCGCAGGCGCAATTCCTGATCGGCGCGGGCCTGCAGCAGGTTTTCGAGCGGGCGCAGGCGCAGGCAACGGACGAGCACGGCGGCTACCGGCTGGCACAACAGGTGAAGCGGCTGATGCTGCCCGACCAGATGGGCGAGCGATTTCAGGCGATGCTGCTGGCGCGTGGCCTCGACGTGCTGCCGTTGTTACCCGCCGGCTTGCTGGAGGCCGATCAGGGCAGCCGGCTCTGACCGCCGATCGCCTTGCCCCCGGGCGATGCGGCCATGCTCATCCCGGCGCCGGTGTCGGCGACCAGCGTGATTTCAATGCCGTGAGCGCCTCGATCCGGGCCGCTTCCATCGCCCTGCCGATGGCCGGCCCCGACAGTCCCTGCAACACAAACGCCGCGGCATCCACCGCGGCCGCCACCGCGCGCGCCTCGCGCAGGTAGCCAGCCGACGGGTAAGCGTCACCGTCGTGTCCCAGGCGTCCACGCGCGTCCGCCTCGCAGGCGGCAAGAAAGGTTTCCAGCCGCGCCGGTCGACGCAACGCGTCCAGTGCGGTCAGCAGTTTCAGCACGGTCGCCGGCTTCAGCTCGAGCGCACGATGCGCGTTCAGATGCTCGCGGCAGACCTGTTCGGCCAGTGCGGCGTGCTCGGTCGGCACCTTCAGCCGCGCCGCCAGCGCGCGCAGAGGCGCCACACCACGGTGCTCATGGCCGATGTGCCGCGGCAGTTCCCCGGGCGGTGTCAGCGCCTTGCCGAGGTCGTGCACCAGCGCGCAGAAGCCGACCAGGTCGTCGCCGGGCGCAATCCGGGCCGCCGCGTCCAGCACCAGCTCCATATGCACGCCGGTGTCGATTTCCGGGTGGAACTCGGCGCGTTGCGGCACGCCATACAGTGCGTCGATCTCGGGAAACAGCACCGCCAGCGCACCGCAGTCGCGCAGCACGCGCAGGAACGCCGACGGCTGAGGCTCGGCCAGCGCCTTGCGGGTTTCCGCCCATACCCGCTCCGGCACCAGATGGTCGACCTCGCCATCGCACACCATCTGCCGCATCAAGGCCATGGTTTCGGCGGCGACGGTAAAGCCCAGTGGTGCGAAGCGCGCGGCAAAACGCGCCACGCGCAGCACCCGCACCGGGTCCTCGACAAAAGCGGGTGACACGTGGCGCAGCAGGCGCGCCTCGATATCGCGCACACCGTGGTACGGATCGGTCAGCGTGCCATGGTCGTCCTCGGCGATCGCGTTGATGGTGAGGTCGCGCCGGGCCAGATCCTGCTCCAGCGTCACCGTGGCATCGGCCTGGAACACGAAGCCGTGGTAACCACGTCCGGTCTTGCGCTCGGTACGCGCCAGCGCGTATTCCTCATTCGTGACCGGATGCAGGAACACCGGGAAATCCTTGCCCACCGGTTTGTAGCCCAAGGCCAGCAGCTGTTCCGGCAGCGCTCCGACCACGACGTGGTCGCGATCGACCACCGGTCGCTGCAGCAGTTTGTCACGGACGGCGCCGCCGACCAGATAGGTTCGCATGGGGGGGATTCTGCCATGCGGGAAGTCCGGACTGTCGGCAGGTCACGGTTCGCCGAGCTGCCGGTGATGCCAGCCAGCAGCAATCGCGGCGAGACCATGACGGCAACCCCCCATGTATGGTGGTGCCGG
>JAPHUU010000389.1 GCA_026193555.1 Rhodanobacter sp. | reverse complement strand
CCAGCGCGCGCAGCACGGTGGAGTCGGTGAGGTCGCGCTGCCAGCGGCTGATCGGCAGTTTCTCCGCGAAATGACCCAGCAGCGCGTTGGCCAGGCCGAAGTTGCCTTCGGCGTTTTCGAAGTCGATCGGGTTGACCTTGTGCGGCATGGTGGAGGAACCCACTTCGCCGGCCTTCAGCGTCTGCCTGAAGTAGCCCAGCGAGATGTAGCCCCACACGTCGCGGGCGAGGTCGATCAGGATGATGTTGGCGCGGCGCACCGCATCGCAGTATTCGGCGACGCCATCGTGCGGCTCGATCTGGGTGGTGTACGCGTTGTAGTCCAGGCCCAGTCTTTCCACGAAGCGCTGCGAGTACGCGCGCCAGTCCAGTTCGGGGTAGGTGATGGCATGCGCGTTGTAGTTGCCGACGGCGCCGTTGATCTTGCCGGAAATCTCGACGGCGGCCAGTTGCCTGCGCTGGCGCTGCAGGCGCGCCACCACGTTGGCCAGTTCCTTGCCCAGCGTGGTGGGCGAGGCGGTTTGGCCATGGGTGCGCGACAGCATCGGCAGGTTCGCGTGCGTGTGCGCCAGTTGGCGCAAGGTGGCGATGATGCGGTCGAACCCGGGCAGCAGCACCTGTTCGCGGGCGTCGCGCAGCATCAGCGCGTAGGAGAGGTTGTTGATGTCCTCGCTGGTGCAGGCGAAGTGCACGAATTCCTTCGCCTGGGCCAGCGCGTCGTCGTTGCCGATGCGCTCCTTGATGAAGTATTCGACCGCCTTGACGTCGTGGTTGGTGGTGGCCTCGATCGCCTTGATGCGGCTGCCGTCCTCGACGCTGAAATTCGCCGCGATGGCCTTGAGCTGCGCGACCTGCGCCGGCGCGAACGCGGGCAGCTCGGCGATGCCCGGCTCGGCGGCCAGCGCCAGCAGCCACTCGATCTCCACCTGCACGCGGCGGTGCATCAGGCCGAACTCACTGAAGATCGGGCGCAACGCCTCCACCTTGCTGGCGTAGCGGCCATCCAGCGGGGACAGGGCAGTGAGGGCGTGAGTGGACATCGGGGCGATCCGGCAACGGGGAAAACCGGCATTTTACATGGCGGCGGGCGTGGCACGGCGCTTGTCGCCGCACTGACGCGGGACGGCCTATAGTCCGTTGGTGTTTCAGCAAAGGATACGGCGATGAGCGGATTCCGCATCGAGCACGACAGCATGGGCGAGCTGAGAGTCCCGGCCGACGCGCTGTACGGCGCCCAGACCCAGCGCGCGATCGACAATTTCCCGATCTCCGGCCTGCACCTGCCGCGCCCGTTCATCCGCGCGCTGGGCCTGATCAAGGCCGCCGCGGCCGAGGTCAACCTGTCGCTGGGGCACCTGAAGAAGAACCAGACCGCGGCGATCCGCAAGGCGGCGCTGGCGGTGGCCGAGGGCGAACACGACGCGCAGTTCCCGATCGACATCTTCCAGACCGGTTCGGGCACCAGCACCAACATGAATGCGAACGAGGTGATCGCGCATCTGGCGGTGAAGGCGGGTACGAAAGTGCATCCGAACGATCACGTCAATTACGGGCAGAGCTCGAACGACGTGATCCCGACTGCGATCCATGTCAGCGCCACGCTCACCACCAGTGAGCAACTGCTGCCGGCGTTGAAGCATCTGAAGAAGACCATCGACCGGCGCGCACGCGAACTGAAAAACACCGCCAAGACCGGCCGCACCCACCTGATGGACGCGATGCCGATCACCTTCGGGCAGGAGCTGTCCGGCTGGTCGGCGCAGATCGGTTCGGCCGTCGAGCGGATCGAGGACGCGCTGAAGCGGATGCGCCGGCTGCCGCTGGGCGGTACCGCCGTGGGTACCGGTATCAATGCCGATCCGGCGTTCGGTCCGGCAGTGGCAGCGCAGTTGAAGAAGCTGACCGGGGTGAAGTTCGAGTCGGCGGCGAACTATTTCGAGGGCATGGCGGCGCAGGATGCCGCGGTGGAACTGTCCGGCCAGCTGAAGACGCTGGCGGTGGCGCTGATGAAGATCGCCAACGACCTGCGCTGGATGAACTCAGGTCCCTTGGCGGGTCTGGGCGAGATCGAATTGCCCGCGCTGCAGCCGGGGTCGTCGATCATGCCGGGCAAGGTGAACCCGGTGATTCCCGAGGCGGCCGCGATGGTCGCCGCGCAGGTGATCGGCAACGACGCGGCGATCACCATCGCCGGCCAGTCCGGCAACTTCCAGCTCAACGTGATGCTGCCGCTGATCGCGCACAACCTGTTGCAGTCGATCGGCATCCTGGCCAATGTGTCGCGCCTGCTGGCCGACCAGGCGATCGCCGGCTTCAAGGTGAACAAGGCGCGCGTCAATCAGGTGCTGGCGATGAACCCGATCCTGGTCACCGCGCTGAATCCGGTGATCGGTTACGAGAAGGGCGCCGCCACGGCCAAGCTGGCCTACAAGGAGAAGAGGCCGATCCTCGACGTGGCGCTGGAGACTACCGGGCTGTCGAAGGATGAGTTGAAGAAGCTGCTCGATCCGCTGGCGCTGACCCACGGCGGCATTCAAGGCAAAGACAAGTAGCCGACATCAGGCATTTGCGCGAGCCGCCGCCTGGATGGTGTGCAGGCGGCGGTCGGGTCAGTCGTGGTCGTGCTTTTGGCAATCCTCGGCATCATCGGCGCCGATGATGCCGGCATAGGGCTTGAAGGCGGGCAGCTGGGCGGCCAGCGCATCCTGCGCCGCCTTGATGTCGGCGATGTCCAGGCAGATCTTCATCGCCTCCTGTTCCACCAGTTTCGCCTTGGCATCGACGTGTTTTTCGATCTGCTTGCTGTCGCCGCTGGTGATGCTGGCGGCCACTCCCTTGAGGGCGGCTCCGGCCACCGCGGCGCCGGCCTTGCCGGTGGCGATGCCGTGCTCGCGCACGGCAGTCGCGGCCGCCGAATAGCGCTTCAGTAGATCCCGCTGCGGCTGACTGGTGGGCACGGTTTGTCCGTTGATGTGCAGCCCGCCGTCCGCGCCGATCACGGCGTCCGGCGCATCGCTGACGTGCAGTCTGGTTTCGCCGTGTCTGACCGTGATGGCGCCATGGGCAATCGTGGTGCTGCCGAAGTCGGTCAGGTCGGAACTGTTGCCGCAGCCGGCCAGCAGTGTGGTGGCAAGCAGGGCAAAGATCAGGTGACGTGGTGACATGAAATGCTTTCCAAAATTGTGATGCAGTGGACAGGGCGACGGGGAGGGCACTGGCTGGACAGGACGGATGGGCCACGGTGGCCCATCCGTCGATCACTCAGCTGTCGTCGCGCCAGCGGCGGAACCAGATCGCGGCCACCAGCAGGCCTGCACCGGCCAGCACACCAATCCACAGATCGGGCGAGGCCAGCAAATGGTAGGTGGAACCCAGGTCCATGAAGCTCAGGTTTTCGACATTGCCCGTGCTGTGCCGCAGCGAGCTGCCGAACAGGCTGCCGGTGCCGGGGAAGACGCTGAACAGGCTGCGTTGAACCACGTTCTCCCAGAACCAGGTCATGGGAAGGTTGAACAGACCCATGATGCCGAACCAGCTGATCAGCAGACCGGTGGCCACCGGCAGCGCGACTGCCCACAGGAACGGCTTGTTGCGTGCCCAGGCCGAGCAGAGCAGCAACCAGCCCACCGAGGGCAGCGCCCAAAGCACATACAGCGGGATATAGCCGATCAGGTTGAACATGACGCGGAACGGATGCGCCTGCACCAGCAACTGCCACACATTCACGCCGTGGAACGACAGGGTGATCGCCAGGATCAGCAACTGCAACATGCCCACCACGATACCCACGATGACGGCGATGACTGGTGCAAGCACGGTGGCACTGACCACCTTGGACAGCACGGTGCTGGCATCGGAGATCGGCAGCGACTTCCAGAACATGATGCTGCGATCGCGCCGGTCGTCGTACAGCGCACCGAGGCAGTAGAAGAACACGACGAAGCCCAATACCACGATCAGCAGTCCCATCGCCGAGTACATCGCCACGTCGAGGGCCATGCCGACCTTGCTCAGGTCGCCGGCATCCATATCGGCGATCACTCGTTGCAGGCCGCCGCTGGCACCGAACCGGATACCGTGGCTGGCGCCGAGTACCTCGGCGGTGATGATGCCCATGATGTTCAGCAGCAGAAACACGCCGCCGGTGATGACAGGGGCCCAGAAGAAGCCGCCCCGGTGTTCCCAGAACTCGCGCTTCACGAGCCAGAACATGGTTTTCCATACAGGGGTTTTCATGCGTAGGTTCCCTTCATGGTGGCGACGAACAGGTCGCTGATGGATGGTCGGCGGATTTCGCCCAGTTGTTCCAGAACATCGCGGCTCACGCCGTCGAACAGGAAGATGCTCTTGCCGAACACCTGACGCTCGTCCAGCGGCTTCAATTGACGTGCGGTGTCGGCCTTGTCGGCGTTCACCATCACTTCGATGAAGCGCTCGCCGACCGCGTCCATGTCCGCATCCAGCACGATCTTGCCGTCGCGGATGAACATCAGGTCGGTGAGGATGTGCTCGACTTCCTCCACCTGATGGGTGGTCACGATGATCGTCTTGTGCTCGTCGAAGTAGTCCTCCAGCAGGTTCTGGTAGAACTGCTTGCGATAGAGGATGTCCAGGCCAAGCGTCGGTTCGTCCAGGATCAGCAGCTTGGCGTCGATCGCCATCACCAGGGCCAGATGCAACTGCACGATCATGCCCTTGGACATCTGGCGCACGCGCTGGCCCGGCTGCAGCTTGGTGCGTTTCAGGAACGCCTCGCATTTGGCGCGATTGAAACGCGGATGCACGTTGGCGACGAAATCGACCACTTCCGAGACGCGGATCCAGCGCGGCAGCACCGCCACGTCGGCAATGAAGCACACCTCGCCCATCAGCTTGTCGCGCTGCTTGCGCGGGTCGAAGCCCAGCACATTCAATTCCCCGGTGAAATCGGTGAGGCCGAGGATCGCCTTCAGCGCGGTGGTCTTGCCGGCACCGTTGGGGCCGATCAGGCCGACGATACGCCCGGCCGGGATCTGGAAGCTGACATTGTCCAGCGCCAGCGTCGACTTGTACTGCTTGCTCAGGCCGCTGGCCGTGATCACCGTGCTCATGATTGCTCCTCCTTGCTGGCCTGATCTTTCCCTGCGCCGGCCTCGCGCAACAGCGTCTTGAGATCCAGCCCCAGCCGTTGCAGACGTGCGAACAGCATCGGCCATTCCTCACGCAGGAACCGCTCCCTTTCCGATTTCAGCAGCGCCGCGCGGGCGCCCTCGATGACGAACATGCCCAACCCCCTTCGTTTCTCGACCAGTTGCTCGTCGACCAGTTCCTGGTACGCCTTGGAGACGGTCAACGGATTGATCTGGTACTCCGCTGCCACCTGACGTACCGACGGCAGCGGGTCGCCCTCGTTCAAGGCGCCGTCCAGGATCATCGCCACCACGCGTTGCTGCAGCTGGCGATAGATCGGGACGCTGTCGTTCCAGGTAATGGTCATATTCATTCCTTGCTGATGCGGCCGAACTGATTGCCGAACGAATAGTAGGGCATGGCCAGCTGCGACCCGATCACGCTGAATTGCAGCGAGTTGCGGGATGCGCCGATGTCTGCGGTGGACATCAGCGAGGCGACGCCGGCGTCCTCGTCGTCGCCCAGCAGGGCGGCGTCACGCATGTCTTCCGCGCTCGGCACAACGTTGATCGGCGCGAGCAGGGTGGCTTCCTCACCGTGGCTCTTCGGGGCCGGCGCCGGGCGTGTCTCGACGTTGTAGTTGACGACACTGAGGTTGGCGGCGGTGAGCAGGATGGCGGCGATGCTGGTGAGCAGTTTCTGGGTTTTCATGACAGGCCTCCTTAGTGGGCTCGTTGAGTGGT